>JBJEYY010000048.1:0-3097 GCA_051887095.1 Faecousia sp.
CTAAACAACATTTTACCGAGCAGCTGAGTAAAGCCGATAAGCACATAACAATTTACCGGCCTATCGGGTCAGCAGCGGCCCAGGAGGCGGATGTAGAATTCTACGGCTTTGGCGGCGGTTTCTACACGGATGCGCTCGTTGTTGCCGTGGATGGTGGAGCGTTCCTCGGCGGTTAAGTCCATGGCGGAGAAGCGGTAGACGTGATTGCTGATTGGCCCATAGTGCCGGGAGTCGGAGCACTGCACCATGAGATAGGGGGCCACCACGCAGCCCCGCCAGGTTTCCGCCACGGAGGAGGCCACCTTGTCCCAGGCTGCACAGCCGGTTTCGGAAACGGGGCTGGGCTCAAAGGATTCCAGGGCGGTGATTTCCACGGCATCATTGGCGACAGTTTTCTTCAGATAGTCCAGGGCGGAGGAGACGCTGTCGGAGGGGTTTAAGCGCATGTTGGCAACCATGGTGGCCTCCGGGGGAATCACGTTCCGGGCGGAGCTGCCCTGCATCTGGGTAAAGGCTACGGTGGTGCGAAGCAGGGCGTTCATCTCTCCGCCGGACTTCTTTGCCAGCAGATCCAACAGCCAGCCGAAGCACCAGAGATTGGCGAAGATCACCCGGTACAGGGGCGTGGAGTATCTTCCCAGGGTGTCAAACATCTGGGCAGCGGGGCCCTGAATATGGGCTTTGAAGGGATGGTCCTCCACCCGCTTGCAGGCGGCGGAGAGCACGCCCACGGGGGTGTGGGGCTTGGGGGCGGAGGCGTGGCCGCCCTGGGAGCGGGTCCGGAACTGGGCGTTCATCATTCCCTTCTCCGCGATGCCGATGAGGCCGCAGGGAACCTTCACCCCAGGGAATACGTTCTCCACCACGGCACCGCCCTCGTCCACCACCAGAGCGGGGTGGATGCCCTGCTCCTGGAACCAGGCTACGATATTGGGCGCGCCCAGGCCGTTGACCTCTTCCCCGCCGGAGAAGGCGAAGAATATGTCGTGCTCCGGCCGGAAGCCCTGGGCAATCAGATGGTTGGCGGCGGAGAGAATGCCGTTGAAGGTGACCTTGGTGTCCAGGGTGCCCCGGCCCCAGAGAACGCCGTCCTCCAGAATGCCATCGAAGGGGGGCTTATCCCAGGCATCTTCATTTACAGGCACCACGTCATAGTGGGCCATCATCACGGCGGGGTCGCCGGGGTTTTTTCCGGGCCAGCGCAGCAGCAGCGCCCGGTCGGGAAGCTGCCGGAATTCACAGGTTTCCATAACATTGGGATAGAGGTTGGGCAGCAGGGAGATCAGCTTCTGGAATTCCCCCTCATCCTCCAGAGAATGGTCGTTATAGGACACGGTTTTGCAGCGAACCAGCTGAGCCAGAGCATCCACGGCGGCATCCCGGTCAAAGCTGACTTCCTCCTGGGAAAGCTCTGGCTGGGGCTTGGGGGTGAAGCGGAGGGCGCGGACGGTGACCACGGCCAGAAAAACCACAATCAGCACGGCAATCACGATACCGAACATTTACAGCACTCCTTTTTTATACAGAATTCGGGATACGGCGATGGTGAACAGCACGCTGACCGGCACCATGATGCCCACGGTTCCGGCGTTGAGGGCCGGGACGAAGATGAAGAGAATCAGCATGAGGATCACGGGAGCCACGGCGATTTTCCAGTTCTTGCTGACGAAGGCCACACCCAGACCGCCGAAGAGGGCGGGAAGCATCTGGGCAAAGGCGGGCTCCAGCACCGGGGCCTCCAGAATGGGGGTCAGGGGGACAATGCAGATGACTCCCAGAAGAATGATGACTGTGGTGACAATGCTGGATACGGCGATGGCGATGGTGGAGATGATCTCCCCCTCCTCGCTGGAGGCGCTGACCTCGTTCTGCTCCAGGGCATTCAGGGCGCAGGGCAGCTTCAGGTTGGAGATGTTGCCGGTGACGAAGCTAAGGTAAGAGCCGCCCGCCCCCAGCATGGGGACGAAGGTAAAGGTTTCGATGATGCCCACTGCCCAGTACATGGGCGCGGTGGCGAGAAGTCCCAATGCCAGCGCGCCCCAGTCGGGAGCCGCGCCGAACAGGAAAGCAACGCTGACGGGGAACAGAATGAGAAGCAGCATCATGCCGATGTTCCAGACCCGGCCGTCCCGGTGGACGCTAACCATGTAGGTGTTGGTATCTCTCATACAGAATTCCTCCTTAACCCAGCCAGGCGGTGATGGGGATGGCGGAGGCCATGCCCAGAACCAGGCTGATGGGCAGCGCGTAGTCGTTGACCCAGCTCCATTTCAGTACCTTCATCGCCAGGCCGCACAGCAGCATCACAAAGGCGGACACGGCCATGACGCACACCGGAACCAGACCGGAGGTGGGACTGTACCCCTCTACCGGGGCCCAGAGCCGGGAAAAATCGCAGAACACATAGCCCAGGAATGCCGCGATCATGCCGATGAACATGGCGCTCTGGAAGATATCCGCCCATTTTGCGTCCTTGGCGCCCAGCTTGGACATTCCGCCCAGGAGTTTTTTGCACACCACGGGCACCAGCCAGATGCCCACCATGATGGAGATGGTCATGACCAGGGTGATGTTCACATACTGCTGGGCGGTGAGGGAGCCTACCTTGCCCAGCTCCAGCCCCATGGCACCCAGGGCATTGCTGGCGGCAATGGCCTCGTAGCTCAGGGAGCCCACCACGCTGAGCCGCAGCCAGGGCAGGGGGATGCCCAGGGTTTTGGACAGGGTGATGACGCTGATGACGATGGACACCGCCGGGGCAATGGTGAAGATGGCCGCCGTGCGGATGGTTTTGCGGATTTTCCCTGCATCCATGCCGATTTCCCGGCCGCGGCGCAGGGCCTTGACCAGAAAATACACCGACTGGGCCAGGACGCCCACCACGGGAATCAGGGCCAGCAGGAACAGAAGCGGATGATTGACAGAAAACTCCATAGAAACACCTCCGTGATAAGATAGGGCCAGTATATCACGGCGGTGACAGAAACACAAGAAAAAACCCTGCTTACAGCAGGGGAATCGGTGGTGGGCGGAAACGGGCATGTACGGTAAATTGTTGTTTACACGTGCGCACCCGAAAAAAGCTGTCATTGCGAGC
>JBJEYY010000049.1:0-16179 GCA_051887095.1 Faecousia sp.
TCAACCGGGGGATTGCCACGCCAGTGTGCGCACTGGCTCGCAATGACAGAAAACTCGAAATGTGTGTTGTAAACAACAATTTATCACACATTAATTACCATTTTACATATACGCTTCCGGCTTCAGAATGCCCACATAGGGCAGATTCCGGTAGTATTCGTTGTAATCCAGGCCATAGCCCACCACGAAGGCGTTGGGAATGGTAAAGCCCACATAGTCCGGCTTCAGGGTGATGCCGGGTCTGCGGCGCTCGGGCTTGTCCAGGAGGGTGCAGATTTTTAAGGAGGCAGGCTCCTTCTCCAGCAGGTGCCGGTAGGTAAAGTCCAGGGAGCTGCCGGTGTCGTAGATATCCTCCAGAATCAGCACATGGCGGCCTTTGATATCTGCGGACACGTCCCGCTTGACCACCATCTGCCCGGTGGAATCCGTACCCTGGTAGGAGGAAATCCACATAAAATCCATCTGGCAGGGCACCTTGATCTGCCGGATCATATCCGCGTAGAAAACCACCACGCCCTTTAAGACCCCTACAATAACGGGGGTCTTCCCGGCGTACTCCCGGGTCAGCTCCTCGCCCAGCTCCCGAATGCGGTGCTGGATCTGCTCCTCGGTGAGCAGAATTTCCTGAATATCCTTCTCCATAATCGGCCTCCCAATCGCCTGATTTTTTTTGTAAAAGAACAATAAATTGTTGTTTAGCGCAGCAATAAATGCTGTCATTGCGAGCCAGTGCGCACACTGGCGTGGCAATCCCCCAAGGTTTTAGGGCCATTTTCGTTCCCTTTCCCCTTTTTACCGGGGGATTGCCTCACCAGTCTGCGGACTGGTTCGCAATGACAGATAATTTGGAACGTTTAGTGTAAACAACAATTTGTACCCCCGTTGTCAGCAATCTTCCATTTTCTCAAACCGGATGGTCACGGCGGGCAGCGCCTTCGGAATTCGGCTTTGATCCGCGCCGATGCCATAAACACCCAGAATGCCCGCTTCATCGCAGACCACGGGAATCTGATTGCGTTGGTGTGCGGGAATTTTCCGGTCGATGAACAGCTTTTTTAAGGATTTGGTTCCGCCGCTGAGCCGGATAGCGTCCCCCGGCAGGCGGCTTCGGATCACAATTTTTCCCTTGGGAACCACCGTGAAGGTGTCCAGGGTATTTACAATGCCCTCGGCCTCGGCGCATACCACCCGCAGGCCCAGCTCCTTAAGCTCCAGGCTGCCCTCCAGCACCCGCTCCGAAAGCGGCTGCGCCTCCCCCAGGACCTCCAGGGTGTCATACCGTCGGGCGATGGTGACCCCTCCGGGAAAATCGGCCCGTGCCGAGGGCTTGTCGGAAAACACCAGCTGCTCAGCCAAGGCAATGTGCCGCTTCTCCGGCTCGGGAACTCCGTTTTCCTTCAGGAACCGCTCCAGGGCTCTTGCCCGGAGGGCCGGATGCATTTCCCGGAGGGTCTGCACCGGGGGGAGGCGCTGCCCCGCCATTTGGGACAGGTATTCTTCATCCTCCCGCAGGCCCAGGGCCATGGCGCTCATGGTTTCTGCCAGGGAGGGGTTTTCCTGAATCAGAAGGGGCATAACCTTCCTGCGAATCCGGTTCCGCAAAAACAAATCGGTTGCATTGGTGGAATCCTCCCGGTGCGGGAGGGCATATTCCTCCAGAAACGCCTCCACCTCCCGCCGGGTGACGGTGAGCATGGGGCGGATCACCTTCCCATTCACCGGGGCGATGCCACCCAGCCCCTTCAGGCCGGTTCCCCGCACCAGATGCAGCAGCACCGTTTCCGCGTTGTCATCGGCGGTGTGGGCGGTGGCGATTTTCCCGGGGAGGCTCCGCAAAAAGGCATACCGGGCCTCCCGGGCAGCAGCCTCCAACCCCTTTTTTCCGGGCAGAATCTCCCCGGAACCCAGGTGCAGCGGGATGTTGTATCGGTCGCAGAATTCCTTCACAAAGGCCTCGTCTGCGTCGGACTCCTCCCCGCGGAGGCGGTGGTTGAAATGGGCCGCTTCCAGGGTGATGTCCAGTCGCTCCCGGAGCAAATACAGGGCAAAGAGCAATGCCACGGAGTCCGCCCCGCCGGAAACGGCGCAGACCACCCGGTCCCCCGGGGAAATCAGCGCGCAGCGCCGGATGAATTCCGAAAGCTTATTCAGCATGCTTCCACTCCCGGTCGGCAAAGGCCTGGTACTGGCCGATCCACTGGAGCTTCACGGCTCCGGTTTCGCCGTGGCGGTTCTTGGCCACGATGCACTCGGCCACGCCCTTGTCCTCGGTGTTGGGGTTATAGTATTCGTCCCGGTACAGGAACATCACCGAGTCCGCGTCCTGCTCGATGGCGCCGGATTCCCGCAGGTCCGACAGGATGGGCCGTTTATCGGTGCGGCTCTCCACGGCACGGGACAGCTGGCTCAGGCAGATCACGGGGATGTTCAGCTCCTTGGCCATGATCTTTAGGGACCGGGAAATCTCACCCACCACGGTGACCCGGTTCTCGGAGTTGCGGCCATAGCCGGAGCCTTGCATCAGCTGCAGGTAGTCGATGATCACGAGCCCCAGGTTGTCCAGCCTGCGGCACTTGGCGTTGATGTCCGCCACGGTGACGGTGGGGTTGTCGTCGATGCGGATGTCCGTCTGGCTCAGGGCGGCGGAGGCCATGCACAGCTTGCTCCACTCTTCCTCGCTGAGCTTGCCGGTGGCCAGCTTCTGCAGCTCCACAAAGCTCTCGTTGGCCAGCAAGCGCATAGCCAGCTGCTCCCGGGACATTTCCAGGTTGAAGATGGCCACGGTTTTCTTGTATTTTTTCGCCACGTTCACCCCGATGTTCAGGGCGAAGGCGGACTTACCCATGGCAGGCCGGGCCGCCACAAGCAGCAGGTCCGACTTGTTCAGGCCGTTGATTTTGGTATCCAGGTCCCGCATTCCGGTGGAGAGGCCGGGGATCATGGAGTCCGACTGGCTCAGCTCTGTCAAGCGGTCAAAGACCTTGTGCAGCGTGGTGCCGATGTGCTCCAGGGAGTCCCCCCGCTCACCCTTGCGCAGGGCGTAAATCTTCTTTTCCGCGGATTCCAGCATCTCCGCCGGGGTGCCCACCTCGGTATGGACCATCTCGTGGATGTCCACGGCGGCCTGGCTCAGCCCCCGGAGCATGGCCTTCTCCCGGACAATGTTCGCGTAGCGCACCACATTGGCGGCGGTGGGGGTAATCTCCATCAGCTGGAGGATGTAGTCCCGGGAATTGTCGTGGTAGTATCCCAGCTCCTTCATCTTGTCCAGCACGGTGACGGGGTCGATGGTCTGGGAGTAATTGAACATGGTGTAGATGGTTTCAAAAATCTCCCGGTTCTGCTGGAGGTAGAAATCCTCCGGCGTTACCACGCCCACCACATCGGTGATGCAGCGGCTGTCGATGAGGATGGAGCCCAGTACAGACTGCTCCGCCTCCAGCGACTGAGGCGGCTGCCGGGAAAGCAGCTCTTCATCCACGCTTTTTTCCTCCCTTCTCATTCCTCGTTCGAAGCGAAATTGTTGTTTAGCAGCTTCGCCTCAAGTTTTTCTGTCATTGCGAACCAGCGCGCACGCTGGTGTGGCAATCCCCCGGTAAAATGGGGAAACGGATCGAAAATGGCCCTAAAACCTTGGGGGATTGCCACGCCAGTCTGCGGACTGGTTCGCAATGACAGTTCTATTTTAGTGCTGTAAACAACAATTTATCTGTCAGTTTATCTTTTCGTTAATTTATGCTTCCTCGATCTTGACGGTCAGGGGGGCGGAGATTTCGTAGCCCAGCTTGCAGGTGACGGTGTAGGTGCCCACGTTCTTGATGGGCTCGGCAATGGTGATCTTCCGCTTGTCCAGCTTAATGCCGGTTTTGGCCAGGGCGTCCGCGATTTCCTGGTTGGTCACGGAGCCGAAGAGCCGGCCAGCGCCGCCGCCCTTGGCGGTGACGGTGACGGTCATCTCCCGGAGCTTCTTGGAAATCTCCATGGCCTCCGCCTTCTCCCGGGCGATCCGCTCCTGGGTGGCCTTGTCGTTCATGCGCATGGTGTTCACCGCGTCGGCGGTGGCCTCCACGGCGATTTTCCGGGGCAGCATGTAGTTGCGGGCATAGCCGTCGGAAACCTCAATCATCTGCCCCTTCTTGCCCTTGCCCTTGACATCCTGTAATAAAATGACTTTCATGATTATTTTCTCCTTGGTATATTGATATCGGTATTGATAAAGAAAAGCAATGTTTCGCAAAATAAACGCTGTCATTGCGAGCCAGTGCTCACACTGGCGTGGCAATCCCCCGGATATTCCGGAATGTGCAAAAAACGGACAAACGCCCTAACAAACCGTCCTGAATTGTTGGGGGATTGCCACACCAGTCTGCGGACTGGTTCGCAATGACAGCCTCTTTTTTAGCGCGCAAAACAACAATATTGCTGACTAACCGGGTCTGTCCGTTCACTCCTCATAGAACCGGTCGATGGACTCCACAAGGTGCTCCAGGGCTTCCTTGACCTCGATGTTTTTGATCTGGGCGCCTGCTGTGGCCGCGTTGCCGCCGCCGCCCAGGGGCTCCAGGATCATCTGCACATTGGCGCTGCCGATGCTCCGGGCGGAGATAATCACCTGATCCTCGTCGGGATACAGCACAAAGGAGGCCGTGATGCCGGAGATATTCAGCAGCTCATCCGCCGCCTGGGCCGCCAGAATCCGGTTGGTGGGGGTGTTCAGGGCCGCGATGGCAATCTCGTCCCGGTAGAGTCTGGCCGAGCGGATGATCTGATACTTGGACATGGTGTCCTGGAAGTCGTTCTGCAGCAGCAGCTTGACCTCGGTGGTGTCCGCGCCCATTCTGCGCAGGGCCGCCGCGGCCTCAAAGGTGCGCTCGCCGGAGCGGACGCTGAAGAACTTGGTGTCCAGGCAGATGCCCGCCATCAGGGCCTTGGCCTCGATGGGCAGCACATCCTTGTTCTCCGCCGCATAGCACAAAAGCTCGGTGACCAGCTCCGAAGCGGAGGAGGCATAGGTTTCGTGGAGGTTCACCACCACCGGATTGATATAGTCCGCCGCCCGCCGGTGGTGGTCAATTACACAGACCTTGGAGATGGCCTCCAGCAGCGGCTGGAACTCCACCTGATCCGGCCGGTTGGTATCCACCACAATCAGGATGCTGCGGTTGTCGCACATCAGCAGGGCATCCTGGCCGGAGATAAACACGTCCTGATACTCCGGCACCCGGAGGATTTCCTCCACCAGCTTGGGCGCGGCGTTATTCTGCAGATCCAGCACAATGTTGAACTTCTTGCCCCGCTTGCGGCACAGGCAGGCCACGCCCAGGGCCGCGCCTACGGAATCCAGATCCGCGTTTTTGTGGCCCATGATGAACACATGGCTGCTCTGGCCGATAAGCTCCATCAGGGAGTTGGCGGTGACCCGGGAGCGCACCTTGCTGCTGTAGTCGGCCTCCCGGTTCCGGCCGCCGTAGAAGTTGAAGTTGAACCGGTCCTTCACCACGGCCTGGTCGCCGCCACGGCTCAGAGCCATTTCGATGCCCAGGGCCGCGAAATTGTAGCTTTCCTCGAAATCCTCTCCATCCACGCCCATGCCGATGGACAGCGATGCGGACAGCCCCGCCGGATTTGTAATCTGGTGGATATCCTCCAGCAGGCTGAACTTGTCCTCCACCGCCCGCTTGAGGTCCCGTTTTTCGAAAATGAAGAGGAACCGGTTGCGCTCCAGCTTCCGAAGCAATCCGTGGTAATCCTCGGTCCACTTGGTAATGGCATCGTTCAAGCGGGCGTTGAGATTAGAGATGCCGCTTTCGGTCAGGTTCTTGGTGAGCTCCTCGTAGTTATCGATGAGAATAATGGACACCACCGGCCGGGAACGGATGTATTCGTCCCGAACCTGATACAGCTCCGTCAAATCACTGAAATACAGGACCCCCAGCAGGGTACCCCGGCCGTCGTCCGCCCGGATGGTGGTTCCGTAGACCCGGTAGCGCCGTCCGGACAGCGTCACGTCGGAGCCCGCCTGGGTGTGTCCGGAGGTCAGCCACTCCGTAGAAAAGTCGGGCAGCACGTCCTCCAGCCGCCGGTCGGACAGGGTATCGGAAAGCCCCGTGATTTCCCCAAACCGGCGATTGGTCCAGATGATCCCCCCATCCCCCAGCCGCACCAGCACCGCGGGGAAGGGGCACTCTCCCTGACCCACGGACTCCAGGGTGTTGGGAATGGTCTGCAGGTATTTGCGGATCTTCTGATCCCGCTGGCTGCGGTTCAGGGTAAAGAGCAGGAAGGTAAGCAGTGTCACCACAGACTCCGCCACCGCCAGCCAATACTGCCGCTGTCCCAGCGCCGCGGCGCAGAAAGCCGCCAGAATCACAAAATAGAGCCCCATTCCAGGCCGCAGCAGTCTTCCCAGCTTCCTGTTCACAGCTTATTTCCTCCCTCTTCCCGGTCTATGGACATAGACCGCCATACCATAGCGTATATTATAGCAAATCCATCCCCAAGGCGCAACTGCTTTTCTGCAAATCCCGCAAAAAAGCATCCCAGCATCCACGGAAGCGATAAATTGTTGTTTACACTACACGTTCCAAATTTCCTGTCATTGCGAACCAGTCCGCAGACTGGTGTGGCAATCCCCCGGTTAGAAGGGAAATGTGTCGAAAAGTGCCCGAAAAAAAGCGAGTTGTTACGGTTTTTGGTGGTAATCGTTACCTGGTCCCTTTCAACCGGGGGATTGCCACGCCAGTGTGCGCACTGGCTCGCAATGACAGCGTTTAATTTACAAACAACAATTTATCTCTGCGCGGCAGGTCAACATAAAAGATTTTCCCCCTGTGAAAAAAGTTGTATACTTTTCCCGGAAAACGTGTTATACTAATTCTGATGGCGCCGGGATGGGCAGACCCGGGCCAATTTCAGGCGCTGCCGCGCCTGATCAGACACCTCCCCGCCCCGGTGGGCGGGAACATACTTTGCGGGCGCTTTTCCGGGAAAAGGCGATTCAGGGCCTTTCTCCCAGGCAAAGCGGTCGCCCGCTTTTCATGGGCATATTCCGCACTGCGCTGCGCGGCAGCCATTGGGGCGGTTTTCCCATACACGAAAGGAGAATTCATCAATTGGCAGAAAAACTGAAAATTATTCCCCTGGGCGGGCTGGATGAAATCGGCAAGAACATCACCGTCCTGGAGTACGGCAAGGACATGATCGTGGTGGACTGCGGCGTGGGCTTCCCCGAGGAGGACATGTACGGCGTGGACCTGGTGATCCCGGACTTTTCCTATCTGGTTGCCAACCAGAAGAAGCTGCGGGGCATGTTCATCACCCACGGCCACGAGGACCACATTGGCTCCATCCCCTACTGCATGAAGCAGGTCAATTGCCCCATCCATGGCACCGCCATGACCAACGGCCTGATTAAGCTGAAGCTGGAGGAGCACCGGCTGGCGGACAAGGTGAAGCTCATCACCCACAAGCCCGGCGAGGTAGTCAAGGCCGGCTGCTTCAGCGTGGAATTCATCCATGTCAACCACTCCATCGCCGACGCGGTGGCCTTCGCCATCAAGACCCCCGTGGGCACCGTGGTGATGACCGGTGACTTCAAGATTGATCCCACCGCCGCCGACGGCATGATCGACCTGGCCCGCCTGGGCGAGCTGGGCAGTCAAGGGGTCCTGGCCATGCTGTCCGACTCCACCAATGTGGAGCGGGGGGGCTATACCCCCAGTGAGAACACCGTGGCCGAGGGCCTGGACCGGCAGTTCCGCAACTGTGACCAGCGGATTATCGTCACCACCTTCGCCTCCAACATGCACCGGATTCAGGCGGTGCTGAACACCGCTCAGCGCTACGGCCGGAAGGTGGCCGTCACCGGGCGGAGCATGGAGAACATGCTGAAGGTCTCACAGGAGCTGGGCTACCTGAAGGTGAAGGCCGGAACCATTGTGGACTTAAACACCATCAAGAGCCTGCCCAAGAATAAGGTGGTCATCGTGTCCACCGGCTCCCAGGGCGAGAATATGTCCGCCCTGCACCGCATGGCCTTCTCCACCCACAAGCAGGTGGAGATCACCTCCGGGGACCGGATCATCATCTCCGCCTCGGCCATTCCCGGCAATGAGAAGGCCATCTCCCGGATCATCAACGAGCTTTACCGCAAGGGCGCGGATGTGGTGTACGAAAAGAGCGAGGGCCTCCACGTGTCCGGCCACGCCTGCCAGGAGGAGCTGAAGATCATCCACGGGCTGGTAAAGCCCAAGTTCTTCCTGCCCATCCACGGCGAGCAGCGGCACCTGCAGCTGCACAGCCGTCTGGCCCAGACCATGGGCATGAATCCCCGGAACATCCTCATCGGGGAAATCGGCACCGTGTTCGAGTTCACCGGCAAGACCTGCAAGGTAAACGGCACCGTTCCCGCAGGCAAGGTATTCGTGGACGGCACCGGCGTGGGCGATGTGGGCAGCGTGGTGCTGCGGGACCGCAAGCACCTGGCCGAGGACGGCATGATTGTGGTCTGCGTGAACCTCAGCGCCGAGGACGGCAGCGTGATTACCGGCCCGGACATCATCACCCGGGGCTTCATCTATGTGAAGGAGTCCGAGGATCTGATGGAGGAGCTGCGAAATGTCGCCATGGAGGCCATCGAGCGGTGCCAGCGCAAGCGGCTGAAGGACTGGTCCGCCATCAAGAGCGCCATCAAGAATGACCTCAGCGGGTACCTCTTCAAGACCACCAAGCGCAATCCCATGATTCTGCCCGTGATCATGGAGATCTGACCCCCCCCCAGGGCGGAGCACACTGCTCCGCCCTGTTTTCGTACCGCAATCCAATCAACGATAAATTGTTGTTTGTCAAATAAACGCTGTCATTGCGAGCCAGTGCGCACACTGGCGTGGCAATCCCCCGGTTGAATGGAACCAGGTAACGATTACCACCAAGAATCATAACAACCCCCGTTTTTCCGGGTGCTTGTCGGTACATTTCCCCTCTAACCGGGGGATTGCCACACCACTTAAGCGGACTGGTTCGCAGTGACAGGTAATTTGCAGCGCACCCTTTCAAGCAACAATTTATCTTCCCCCATGAGGTAACCATATGGAATTCTACTTCGCACCCCTGGAGGGTCTGACGGACAGCATTTTCCGCCGGGTTCACCATACATGCTATCCCGGCATTGACCGGTACTATATGCCCTTCCTCTCCCCCACCATCCACCGGTGCCTGACCCACAAGGAGGAGCGGGAGCTTCCCAATGCCGACAGCGTTCCCTTCTGCGCCGTGCCCCAGATTCTTACCAAAAACGCGGAGGACTTCCTCTGGGCAGCCCAGGTTTGCCACGACCGGGGATACCGGGAGGTGAATCTGAACCTGGGCTGTCCCTCGGGCACGGTTGTGGCCAAGGGCAAGGGCGCGGGCATGCTGGCGGACCCGGAGGCCTTGGACCGGTTTCTGGACACCCTGTTCTCCCGGACGCCAATTGCAATCTCGGTCAAAACCCGGCTGGGCATTTCCGAAGAAGGGGAATTTCCCGCCCTGCTGGAGGTCTTCAACCGTTACCCCATCCGGCTGCTGATCCTTCACCCCCGGCTGCGCAAGGATTTCTACGATGCGCCCATTCGGGAGGAAGTCTTCCGGTATGCCCTGGAAAACAGCCGGATTCCTTTGTGCTATAACGGAAATCTCTGCTCCGTGGAGGAAATCCGGGATTTTTCCCGGAAATATCCAGCGGTGGAATCCGTCATGCTGGGCCGGGGGCTCATCGGCGATCCGGGAATGCTGACCCCGGGGGGCACCCGGGCGGACACCCTGGAGGCTTTCCACGAGTGTCTATTGGAGGAATACCTCTCCGCTTTCGGCGGCTCCCGGAATGCCATATTCCGCTTAAAGGAGCACTGGCGGTATCTGCTATGCCGGTTTGAGGGCAGCGACAAGCTTGGCAAGCGCCTGCGCAAAACCACAGACCTGGACGATTACCGGATGATTACCCGGGAAATCTTCCAAACCCTGCCCCTGAGCCCCGTCCTTCATCCCAACTGGTAAAAAAAACGCGGAGCCCGCTCCCCCATGGAGCCGACTCCGCGTTTATTTGCCTGCAGTATTTCCTTCGTTGATGGAACAGAGCGATAAATTGTTTTGTCGCACTGAAAAAAACTGTCATTGCGAACCAGGCCGCAGCCTGGTGTGGCAATCCCCCAAGGATTTAGGGCCGTTTTCGTTCCGTTTCCCCTATAACCGGGGGATTGCCACACCAGCGTGCGCGCTGGTTCGCAATGACAGCTTTTATTTCACGTTTCTAACAACAATTTGTCCTTCCATGCTATTTCGATTTGCGTTCCGCCGGGTATTCCTTCCGGGTTCTCCCCTGTCCGCCGTCAGTAGCAGAACACATGGTTGCCGATGATCCCGAATACGTTGGGGGTCAGGGCCGTTCTGGCGTAGAAGAAAACCTCCTTGTCCAGCACCGGATCGCCATGGAGCGCCCGGTCGATGGCCTGATACTGGGCCTGCCAGGGCTCTGCCTTTTCCAGCTGGCCCAGGGCAACAGTCGGGAACTGGCCCTCGCCGTAGACGATGCCCCGGACGGTATTGGGGAACCGGTCACTGGTCAGCCGGTTGAAGATGACCTCCGCCACAGCCTGCTGTCCCTCGGCGCATTCTCCTCTTGCCTCCACCCAGATCAGGCTGGCGATCATCTTCCGCTCCTCCTCCGTGAGGGTGAGCCCGGGGTAATTCTCCCGGGTCATATCCAGCCGCTCCTGGGAGTAGATGAAGGGCTTCTCCGGCATGGCGTCGGGATCATAGATCCAGGCGCCGCTGTAGCCCTGGAGGATCTGCCCCTTGGTAAATCCGTTCTCCAGGCCTTCGGCGGTCAGCCAGTGGCTGTAGTTGTTCCGATTGGGATCCTTGACCAGAATCTTTCCCTCATCGTTTAACCCGGTGAGCAGAATGAAGTGCTGAGAGGAGGTGAACAGGGACTTCTTGTTCATCAGCGCCACCACGTACTTCCCATCCTCCAGGGCAGGCCAGACCTGATCCGCGTTCTTCGCCTTGCGGAAGGGCAGCTGCAGGGCCTCGGAGGCCATCTCCAGACGCTGGATGTTGTTTTCCGCCCAGCCGCCGAAGTAGTAGGCCAGCTCGTCGGGGGAATAGGTGTGGCCGGTCATGGCCGAAGCCAGCATGGCAAGACACGTGATGCTGCAGCCGTTATTCTGAATGGTGCCGCTGCCATACAGGTCATCGGGATAGTCATTCTGGTAGAAATCCGGAAATTCCCCCTGAACCCAGTCGTAAAGCCGTTCGCTCCGGTCCACGATGGGCTGCCGGATGGGGGCGGAGGTCTCCGGAGGCTCCGTCTCGCTACGCTCCGGCTCCGGGCCCGTGCCGTCCCCCGACGCGCCATCGGAGGGCATCGTCTGCTGCGCACACTCGGACATCTCCGCGGCGTCCATCAGCTCCTGCTGTGAAAAATCGTCCTCCGGCCCGTCGAAAAAGAGTACAGCGCAGCCAAGCACCAGCGCCGCAAAGAGGATCACTGCGCACACTATGAAAATATGCAGCGGTTTCGTCATTGCGTAACCTCCATGGACGCGGCATCAAAACTCAGTTACAGCACGTTCCGGCGTCTGAGCCGGATATGTTCCTGCCGGTAAGAAAAGGGGAGTTCCCGCAGGAACTCCCCTGAACACATGCTTCACTGGTATCTCCAACTAGAAAACTGGAAACAGTATACATGATAAGGCGGATTTTGTCAACCCGGTACCGCAAAGCCGCACCGGATTTACAGTACCGCAAAGCCGCACCGGATTTACCATTGGAAATCCTATTACGTGATAAAAATTATAGTGATACTTCCGTGTTTTGTCAATACACTTCAGGACTGTATTTTCTCTCTGCTTCAGGACTGTATTTTCTCTCTGCAAGGTCAATTACGCAGTTGCGGGTTCAGAAGGGTGTATCCGAATACAAAATGAGCTATGATTTGGGACACAGCCGGGGTTACATCAATAACATTTCTTCAGGAAAGACCTTGCCGTCTATGACAGAGTTCTTTGCTATTTGTGACTATTTCGGGATTACGCCCGTAGAGTTCTTTGATACCAAGTCCAGTAATCCAAAGCTATCCAAGAGTGTTCTTTCTGCGTTAGAGCAACTTGACGAAGATGACCTTGAACTGACACTAACCAACATCAAAAGACTGTTGCGAAAATATGGGCGGGAAAATCCGCCCTTTTCTCTTTTCTTTTGGTATGCTATACTAACAAAAAACCACCATGGAGGGGGCAGTATGGCGAACTACGGAAAATACTACATCGCCGTCCGTTTGCTGCTGCTGAAACAATACCTTGAAGCCAACGCAGGCAGAAACAGAATTGTAAAGCGGCGGGAGCTGGAACAACTCTTGGAAGAACATGATATGCCAGTAGAGAAAAAGACCCTCTATGCGGACTTCGCCGCCTTGGGGGATGTCTGCGGCTTACAGTTGGAATACGATGTTCACAAGAAGGGCTACCGACTTCTGAACCCGCCCTTTGAGCCTTACGAACTTCGCCTTTTGGTGGATAGTGTTCAGTCCTCCAAGTTTATCACAAGGGAAAAGGCAAGAGAAATCACCGCCAAACTGAAAAAGTTTGCGGGCAAGGACACCGTGGAGAGCCTGAACAGAGAAAACCATGTTGCCAACCGAGTGCGGAGCATGAATGATAGTGTGGTCAGGGATGCCGACCGCATCCACGAGGCCATCCGCAAAGACCAAAAAATCGGCTTCCGCTACTTTCACTACACCCCCGCCACAGGCAACGAAAAGACCTATTCCAAAGACGGTCAGCAGCTCATTGTCAGCCCCTACGCCCTTCTCTGGAACAATGGCAACTACTATCTCTACGCCTACGATGGTAAGAAATTCCGCTATTATCGTGTGGACAGGATGGAACGTATCAGCCAGCCTTTGGCAATGCCCCGAGAGGGCAAGGAACTTTACAGGCAGAAGGATATGACGAGCCAAAAGACAAAGGTGTTTGATATGTATGGGGGCAAGGAATACAATGTCCGCATCCGCTTCCGCAACGAACTGGCCGATGCCGTTATAGACCAATTCGGCAAGGACATCCAGATGTTTGCGGTGGATGCCGAGCATTTCACCATCACCGCCCCCATCGAAGTCAGCCCCACCTTCTTTGCGTGGATTGCCACTTTTGGAAGAAGGGTAAAAATCCTTTCCCCCGAACCAGTAGTAGAGAAAATGCGGGATTTTCTTCAAAGAAGTCCGGATATGTATAAAAATGATGGAGAGATGTGAAAACACCTCTCCATTTGCTTATAGATGATAAAAGATGATAGAAGATGTTCCATCAAGTTCTTTGTATCTTGCTTTTGGATTGCTGTAACTGTGCCAAGGGCGAAAAACGGTCAAAATTCTTGGCAATATCCGCATCGTAAATAGCGCAGTAGTGCTTTGTCATAGCAAGGGTGGAATGCCCAAGGAGCTTTTGGAGCATAAACGCATCACCGCTGCAGTCTACCAGATATTTGCGGGCGAAGGTGTGGCGGAACAGATGGATGCTTGTTTTCTGAATGCCACGGGAACGGTTATAATGGGCAATCGCAAGCCGTAGGGCGTTCTCTGAGAGCATTCCCCCATACTGGTCACAGAACAGGTATTCGGCGGGTTCACCCTTGCGGATGGTTATGTAGTCCCTCAGAATGGACACCATCTTGGAACAGAGTGGAACGGTCTGGACTTTGCCGTTCTTTGTGTGGCGGTAAACGATTTGCCTTGCGCCCAAGTCCACATCCCGATTCTGAATGTTCCGCACCGTCGCAGCCCTGCAACCGCTGTTCAGCAGGAAATTGATAATCACCCAATTCCGATATTCAGGGAAAGAACAGTTTGCATCCGGCTTTTGGAGAAGCAAAGACAGTTCTTCATCGGAATAGGTTTCCTTTACCGTTTCCTTATCCTTCATGTTCGGGATTGTCAGATTGGCACGCCCTTCCTTTTGGCACCAGTTCAAAAAGGTTCTTAGAACACGAACATAAGTGGAAATGGAATTGTGGGCAAGTCCCGCCGCCCGCATTGCACAAATCATATCCTCCAAGTCCCTTTTGGAAAGAGAACGCATACTCTTTTCAATGTCAAGGTATTTGGAGATGTTATGCAGATGTTGGTGGTAATTGCGGATGGTAATATCCGAAACGCCCTCCGCAGTTTTGGCGAAAATGAAGTCCTGATACACCTCCGCCACTGACTGTCCATTGTGTCCATTCATTGTGATTTTTCTGCCCATAATCAGACCGCATCCCTTCCTCAAAAAGTGGCAGAAAGGGATGCGGTCTAACTGTTTTCGCAGAATTGGCGAATTTGAACTTTTGGCTGCCGATTTTCCACAATAGCAAAAGAAACCCTCTGAAATCCGAAGATTTCAGAGGGTTTGGAGCTGCTAGCCAGATTTGAACTGGCGACCTCATCCTTACCAAGGATGCGCTCTACCGGCTGAGCTATAGCAGCAAATCTCGTCTTTGCCGGACAGCTTCGCTATTATAGCTTATGGAAGCGGAATTGTCAAGAGATTTCTGCAAATTATTTGGCGGAAATTTCTGCAAATTATTTGGCGGAAATTCAAGAAAACCCCTGCCTCCTGCAAAGAGGCAGGGGAAAATCTCTTCTCGATCCGGATTACACCAGCTCGATGACAGCCATCTCAGCGGCGTCACCGCGGCGGGGGCCGGTACGGGTCACTCTGGTGTAGCCGCCGTTGCGGTCGGCGTACTTGGGAGCGATCTCCTTGAACAGCTTGTGCGCCACATCTTCCTTGGTGATGAAGGCCAGAGCTCTGCGGTAAGCAGCCAGATTGCCCTTCTTGCCCAGGGTGATCATCTTCTCGACCACGGGCTGCACTTCCTTGGCACGGTAGAAGGTGGTTTCCATCTTACCGTTCTCCAGCAGGTCGGTAACCTGCTGACGCAGCAGGGCCTTTCTCTGAGCGCTGGTCTTGCCCAGCTTACGAGTGCCGAACATGAACGTTTCCTCCTTTTTAAAAGGTTAACTGGATATCTACTTAAGTGTTGCTGCCAGTGTCCTCACTGGCCAGGGACAGGCCCATCATCTCCAGCTTCTTCTGAACCTCGTCCAGGGACTTCTTGCCCATGTTGCGCACCTTCATCATGTCCTCGCCGGTCTTATTGATCAGGTCGGCAACGGTGTTGATGTTGGCCCGCTTCAGGCAGTTGAAGCTCCGAACGGAAAGATCCAGCTCGTCGATGGTCATGGAGAGCTTGGCATCGGGCCGGTCAGCGGTCTTCTCCACCACGGTGGAGGAGGTGCTGACGGCATCGGACAGGTTGGTAAACACAGTCAGATGATCGGAAAGAATCTTCGCGCCAAGGGAAACCGCGTCCTTCGCGGTGATGGTGGAATCTGTCCAGACCTCCAAGGTCAGTTTGTCGAAATCGGTCTTGTCGCCGACTCGGGTGGGCTCCACCGTGTAATTCACCTTGGTCACAGGAGAATAGATGGAGTCGATGGGAATCACGCCGATGACGGTCTGGGGAGTCTTGTTCCGGTCAGCGGATACATAGCCCCGGCCCTGGGACAGGGTGATTTCCATATTAAACGTGGCGTCCTCCCCCAGAGTGCAGATATGCAGCTCGGGGTTCAGGATCTCGACCTCGGCATCAGCCTTGATATCGCCCGCGGTGACTACACAGGGGCCCACGGCGTCGATGTGCACGGTCTTGGTGCCGGCGCAGTGCAGCTTGGGAGTGATCCGCTTCACGTTCAGGACGATCTCGGTCACATCCTCGGTAACCCCGGGGATGGTGGAGAACTCATGCTGAACCCCCTGGATCTTCACGGAGGTTGCCGCGTAGCCCGGGAGGCTGCTCAGCAGGATCCTGCGCAGAGAGTTGCCCAGGGTCATGCCGTAGCCGCGCTCCAGAGGCTCCACGACGAACTTGCCGTAGGAAGGCTCCTCAACGCAGTCAAGATAGGTGATGCGAGGCTTTTCAATTTCTACCATGAATCAAAACCCTCCTTAAGATTGCGGGGAGGGAACCTCCCCACGGGACAAACATGCGTACAGACAGGAAGGAGTTATTACTTGGAGTACAACTCGACGATGAGGTGCACAGCGATATCGAAGTCGATATCGGCCTTGGTGGGCATCGCAATAACCTTACCCTGGAGGGTAT
>JBJEYY010000050.1:0-2990 GCA_051887095.1 Faecousia sp.
TCCATTCAACCGGGGGATTGCCACGCCAGTTTGCGAACTGGCTCGCAATGACAGCATATATTCGACAAACAACAATTCATCGTGCGAAGCAATTTGAACAGGGGACGATTAAAAAAACCCCCTTCGCCATAGCGCGAAGGGGGCTTTGATGGAACGGGATAAATGACAGGACGGTGTATCAGCCCTCCTGGGGTTTGGCGGGCTTTTTCCGGCGGTTGGGCCTGCGGCGGTGTTTCTTGGTCGGATCCCCGGCAGGGGTGTCCCCCTCGGCCTGGGGAACGGCCTCCTTCTGCTTGGGGGCAGGTTCCTTTTGGGAGGGTTTCTCCTTCTTTTCGGCGGGCTTTTCTGCCCGCTCGGGGGACTGGGAGCCGTCGGCGGAGCGATTTCTCCTGCGGGAACGGCCGGATTTCTCCGGCTCCTTTTCGGACTCCTTTTCCGGGGCCTCCGGCTGGGCCGGCTCCTCCACCAGAGCCTCCTCGCTGTAGCGGAAGCGGATGGGCTCCAAGATCATGGCGTCCTCTTTCTGCTCCTGCTGCCGGGGACGCTTGCCGCTGCCGGAAATGGGAGCCAGATCCGCCGGAATGGGCGGGTCATTTTTCTTGGCCTTGCCGCTGCGCAGTACGGCGATGTCCGTGTTGGAAAACTGGGAAATGGTGTCCGGGTTCTCCTCCATGCGGACCTTCACCCGCTGGCGCATGAGATCCACCTCCACCACGGTGCCCCGGCCCTCGGGGGTGTCCACGAAGGAGTCCATCTTGGGGCTGGTGCGGATTAAGTCCTCGTAGGCGTCCTGCTCGTATTTCAGGCAGCACATCAGCCGCCCGCAGGTGCCGGAGATTTTGGCGGGGTTCAGGCTGAGATTCTGGGTTTTGGCCATCTTGATGGACACAGGCTGGAAATCGTCCAAGAAGCTGGTGCAGCAGAAAGGCCGTCCGCAGATTCCCAGACCGCCAACCATCTTGGCCTTGTCCCGAACACCGATTTGGCGCAGTTCGATGCGGGTGTGGAAGATTCCGGCCAGGTTCTTTACCAGCTCCCGGAAATCCACCCGCTCGTCGGCGGTAAAATAGAACAAAATCTTGCTGCCGTCAAAGGCGCATTCCGCGCTGACCAGCTGCATGTCCAGGCCATGCTCGGCAATTTTCTGGGTGCACACATCGTATGCCCGCTTCTCCCGGGCCCGGTTGTCCGCCACGATTTTCATGTCCTGGGGAGTCGCCTTGCGGAGGATTTTGCGCAGGGGGCTGACAATGTCCTTGCGGCGGACGGTGTGGTTGCCCCCGGAGCAGATGCCGAATTCCGGCCCCCGGGCGGTGTCCATGATGACGTTGTCCCCGGGGACGAACTGCATCCCGTCGGGGTCAAAAAAGTAGACCTTCTGCCCCGGGCGGAACTGAATGTCCACCACTTCCAGCTTTTCGGGCAGGTCATTTGTGATTTCTTCCATGAATAAGCTCCTTTATGATAACGGATGGAATCCGAGAATGGACGAATGAGGATGGGAAAATGGATGTTCAGATTATCGGCTTTATTAAGCTGCTCGATAAATTGGTGTTTGTACGTTCTTTGCTGTCATTGCGAACCAGTGCGCACACTGGTGTGGCAATCCCCCGGTTGAATGGAACCAAGTAACGATTACCACCAAAAATCGCAACGACTCCCACTCTTCAGGGCACTTTTCGGTACATTTCCCCTCTAACCGGGGGATTGCCACACCAGCGTGCGCGCTGGTTCGCAATGACAGGTAGTTTTGAGGCGAAGCGACAAACACCAATTTGTCGTACTGATGAAATGCCCCTTACCGCAGAGCCCAGGCGAGCCAGCCGCAGATGGCGCCGGGGGATACGTTGCCTTGGGCGTAAGTGATGGCTTTTTGAAGATTCTGGATGGCCTGAAAAATGTCCGGCGCAGTGCGGCGGGCGGCGATTTCTCCTGCCAGGGTGGAGATTTCCTCATACCCGGCCAGGGCCTCCTCCAGAAGCTCCAGCCAGCCGGAAAGCACAGGGATCAGGGCGTCCCGCTTCCACTTTTCCATGGGGACCAGAAGCTCCGTCAGCGCCAGGGCATCCCCCCCGGCGAAGGCACGGACAAAGGCGGCAGTCTGGGGAGGAAGGCTCAGCCCCTCCTCCAAAAGCGCTTTGGCCTGGCCCAGAAAACCGCCGCTGCGGGCAGCGGCCCGGCGAATGTCCTCCCGGGAGGCCTGGGGAAAGTCCTCGGTAAGCCGGGCTTCCAGCAGCTGCCGGGGCAGGGCCGACAGCTTCAGCTCCCGGCACCGGGAGCGGACCGTGGGCAGCAGCTTTTCCGGATTGTCCGCCAACAGAAGGAACACCGCGTAGGCAGGCGGCTCTTCCAGAACTTTCAGCAGCGCGTTCTGTCCGGGCAGCCCCATGTCCTGGGCCCGGGGGAACAGGTAGATTTTGTGGTCAGCCTCGTTGGGCTGGATGAACACATCCTCCCGGGAGCGCCGGATCACGTCCACGGATACGGTCTTGTGCTCCGGGGCGTCCACGGTGATGAAGTCCGGATGGAGCCCCTCCAGTACCTTCCGGCAGGGGTGGCAAACCCCGCAGGGCTTGTCCCGGCCCTGGCAGAGGATGGCCGCAGCCAACAGCTTTGCCAGGGTATGCTTTCCGGACCCCTCCGGCCCGGTGATCAGGTAGCAGTGGGAAATATGCCCCGTCTGCAGACTCCGGGCCAGATCCATTTTCAGTTGCTCATTGCCCAAAAGCGCGTCAAAGGACATAGAAACCTCCGGATTGAAAGTTGACAGTTATGGTGTCCCTGCGGGACTTTTGTGAAAAGTGCTTATCGGCTTTACACAGCTGCCAGGTAAATTGTTGTTTGAAAGGGTGCGTTGCAAATTGCCTGTCATTGCGAACCAGTCCGCAGACTGGTGTGGCAATCCCCCGGTTAGAGGGGAAATGTACCGAATAGTACCCGAAAGATTGGAAGTTGCTGCGATTTTTGGTGGTAATCGTTACCTGGTTCCT
>JBJEYY010000051.1:0-15809 GCA_051887095.1 Faecousia sp.
TCCTCGTAGTTGTAGCCTTCCCAGGTGACGAAGCCGATGAGCACGTTCTTGCCCAGGGCCACCTCGCCGCCGGAGCAGCTGGGGCCGTCCGCGATGATCTGCTCGGTATCCACCCGCTCGCCAACCACCACGATGGGCCGCTGGTTGATGCAGGTGCCGGCGTTGGAGCGGGCGAACTTGGTAAGGGTGTGGGTGCAGCTTTCGCCGTCGTCATACTTGACGGTGATGGAGTCCGCGGACACGGCGGTGACGGTGCCGGGGCGCTTGGCCTTGACGCAGACTTCACTGTCCACAGCGGCCTTGTGCTCGATGCCGGTGGCCACGATGGGGGGCTCGGTGGTCAGCAGAGGCACGGCCTGGCGCTGCATGTTGGCGCCCATCAGGGCACGGTTGGCGTCGTCGTTCTGCAGGAAGGGGATGAAGGAGGTGGCGATGGAGATCATCATTCTGGGGGACACGTCGATATAGTCGATGACCCCCCGGTCCACCTCAATGATCTCGTTGCGGTGACGGCAGGTGATACGGGCATTGGCAAGACAGCCCTTCTCGTCCAGGGGCTCGTTGGCCTGGCCGATGTAGTAGTCGTCCTCCACGTCCGCGGTCATATATTCCACCGTATCGGTGACGAAACCGGTGGCCTTGTCCACCTTCCGGTAGGGGGCCTCCACGAAGCCGTACTCATTGATCCGGGCAAAGGTGGCCAGGTAGTTGATCAGGCCGATGTTGGGACCTTCGGGGGTCTCGATGGGGCACATCCGGCCGTAGTGGGTGTAGTGAATATCCCGGACATCGAAGGAAGCCCGGTCACGGCTCAGGCCGCCGGGGCCCAGAGCGGAAAGACGCCGCTTGTGGGTCAGCTCCGCCAGGGGGTTGTTCTGGTCCATGAACTGGCTGAGGGGGGAGGAGCCGAAGAACTCCTTGATCACCGCGGTGACAGGCCGGATGTTGATCAGGCTCTGGGGGGTGACGGAGTCCAGATCCTGGACGGTCATCCGCTCCCGGATTACCCGGTCCAGACGGCTAAAGCCGATGCGGAACTGGTTCTGCAGCAGCTCGCCCACGCAGCGCAGCCGCCGGTTGCCCAGATGGTCGATGTCGTCGGGGGTGCCGATGCCCATGGCCACGCAGTTCAGGTAGTTGATGGAGGCCATGATGTCGTCCACAATGATGTGCTTGGGGATCAGGTCGTCGATGCGCTCCTCAATGGCGGTCTTCCAGCCGTCGGCGGGGACGGTTTCCAGCATTTCCTTCAGGACGGAGAAGCGGACCTTCTCCTTGACGCCGTACTGCTTGGGGTCGAAGTCCACAAAGGCGGCCATGTCCACCATGCCGTTGGAGAACACCTTGACATTGCTGTCTCCCGCCTTCACCACGGCCTCGTTGACGCCCCGGCGGCTCAGCTCGTGGGCCTGGGCCCGGGAGATGAACTCCCCGGGCATCACCAGGATCTCGCCGGTCATGGGATCGGCGATGGGCTCGGCGGCCTCCTGGCCGGAGAGCCGGGTCCAGATGTCCATCTTCTTATTGAATTTATACCGGCCGACCTTGCTCACATCGTAGCGGTGGGCATCAAACAGCAGCCCCTCCAGATGGGCGGTAGCGGTCTCCACCGTGGGAGGCTCGCCGGGCCGGAGGCGGCGGTAGATTTCAAGCAGGGATTCCTCTTTGGTCTTGCAGGGGTCCTTCTCCAGGGTGGCCAGAATCCGGACATCCTCGCCGAACATTTCCTTGATCTGCTCGTCAGTGCTGACACCCAGAGCCCGGATCAGGCTGGTGACGGGGAGCTTCCGGTTCTTGTCGATACGAACCCAGAATACATTGGAGTTGTCGGTTTCGTACTCCAGCCAGGCGCCCCGGTAGGGGATCACCGTGGCGGTGTAGGTGTGCTGGTCGGCCTTGTCCACCTCGTGGCCGTAGTACATACCGGGGCTGCGAACGATCTGGGAGATGATGACCCGCTCCGCGCCGTTGATGACGAAGGTGCCGCCGTTGGTCATCACGGGGAAGTCGCCCATGAAGATCTCCTGCTCCTTGATCTCGTCGGTCTCGGTGTTGCGCAGGCGGACCCGAACCTTGATGGGCTTGGCGTAGGTGGCATCCCGCTCCTTGCACTCCTCGATGGTGTACTTGGGCTTGTCCTCCATGGTGTAATCCAGGAAAGAAAGCTCCAGCTTGCCGGAGAAGTCGGTAATGGTGCCCACATCCTTGAACACATCCCGCAATCCCTCGTCCAGGAACCACTGGTAGGAGTCCTTCTGGATCTTGAGCATATTGGGAATTTCCAGGATCTCTTGATACTTCGCGTAGGATTTACGCATGGTCTTTCCGAACATAACGTCCTTGACCATTGCCATATGGATCATCACAGCCTTTCTTGTGAATTGTGTGCCGGTAAAAACTTGATACGCTTGGATCGGTTGTCAAATTTGTGCGTTTTCCCGCTTGACAGCCGCTGCCATCTGTGATAAAATAAGCATGTTGGGAGTCCAGGCCATGGGAAGGCATAGTATCACAGTATGGAATATCATTCTACCTTATCCCGGGCCGTTTGTCAATGAATATTTTCCATAATTCCGGGGCAAAGGCCCCGTTTTTTTGTGCCCATTTTGCCGGAAACAGAGGAATTGAAAATTCAGGACATTTCCCGGAGCCCGAAAAAATTGTCATCCCGGGCAAGCGCAGCGCGCCGGCTCGGGATGACCCATATATATCCGCATAACACATCTGTACGACAAATTGTTGTTTGGCGAATAAACGCTGTCATTGCCATGAAAAACGCTGTCATTGCGAACCAGTGCGCTTAAGTGGTGTGGCAATCCCCCGGTTAGAAGGGAAATGTATCGAATAGTGCCCGGAAAAGCGGGAATTGTTACGGTTTTTGGTGGTAATCGTTTCCTGGTTCCTTTCAACAGGGGGATTGCCACACCAGTCTGCGGACTGGTTCGCAATGACAGGTAATTTGCACCGCACCCTTTCAAACAACAATTTCCCGTTTTCCTGCCATAGCCCGACACGCAAAATTGTCAATTCTCAATTGTCAATTAAAACCCCCGCTGTCTTCCGGTTTCCCGGAAGACAGCGGGGATTTTCTCAAATCGCGCTGAAGCCGAAGCTGTTGACCAGGGCGTCAATCTTGCGGCCCTTCTTGCAGTAGGGGCACTCCCGGTAGTCGTAGCTCTCGTAGTCGGGAAGGTCCGCCACGGAGTAGACCGAACGGATGGGAAAACCTCCCACCTCATCCACAGCCCGGTAGATGGCGGCCACGCCGGCCACCTCGCCACCGTAGTAGCCGATGGCCTCAATGGCCTTCCGGGCGGTGAAGCCCGTGGTAACGGAGGCCATCAGCACCAGCACGTGCTTGCCCCGGATCATGGGCTGGATGTTGTCCCGGAAGATGATCTGGGAGTTGGCGTTGTACTCCGGTTCGGTTACATAAATGGTCTGGTGCTGGTTGATGGTGCGGAAGCCCGTCTTGGTCAGTTCCTCGGCCACGCAGGTGCCCAGCACAGCGGTGCCGTCCAGGCAGAGCACCGTATCCACAGGGGTATCATTCACAAAATGGGACACCAGCTGGTAGGCGCTGTCCTTGGCCTCGCTGAGTCGGGTCTTCTGATAGGTGATGTCGATGTAGTAGTTGATGTGGGAATGGTTGGTGGCGAAATGTCCCCGGGCAACCCGCAGAGGGACATTGCCCCGGCGTACAGGCAGATGAACCAGTTCAATCATAATGAAACCTCCATTTTTCACTTTTGCAAAAAAGAAAAGCGTTTTCAAACCCGGCTCAAGCGTTTTTGCCGGGCCGTGAAAAACGCTTTTTTTCATTATAACCTGATCTCGGCGCAAACGCAATTGGCAACCGGTCACAAAATTCAGTCCCTTCCCTTGGGCAAACTGCGCAAACGGAGCCACTTCTCCTGCCGCAGAAACTGATGCGCGATAATTTTGCAGATTTTCCCGGTGCGGATCATCCAGTGCACCTTACCGAAGCTGGCCCACATCACATTGTCGGTTTCCCCCGGCAGGAGCCGGATTTCCTCCAGCGCTACCGGCCGGTAAAGGCAGTAGAAATCGTAGAAGGTGTTCTTGTCCCGGCCGGATTCCAGCAGCTCAAACTCCTCTTCCTCCGCCCGGATACCGGTTTCCTCGTAGAGCTCTCTGCGGATGGCCTGGAGGCTGGTCTCCCCGGCCTTGGCCGCGCCGCCGGAATTCTCCCAGGTTCCGGCGAAGCTTTTGCCCGGGGCCCGGCGGGTCAGCAGCAGGTGCCCCCGGCGGTCATAGACCCAGACGCACACCACCAAGCCGTACTCCCCCGGCTTCCAGGGCCTGCCTCTGCGGTGGACCCGGCCGGTAAGCACCCGGTTACAGTCGTAAATGTCGTTCCACTCGTCCAGTTCCTCCACCGGCCGTCCCTCCCATAAGCATGATTTCCTATCATACCATCCCGGAACAGGAAATGCAACGCAAAAGTTCCCCGATCCCCACCCGCCGCCGAAAAGGCAGCAAGGGACTGCCCTTCAAAAAATGATAAAACTGCATTTGTGTCGACTATAAACAATTCTATATCTGTCATTTTATACACAAGTCCCAGTTCCTCCCGTCATAATCCCGGGCTTCCCGTCCGGCAGGAAGAAAACCTTTGTCGAACACTGGATTTTACCCGTCCTGCATGTTATGATAACGCGTAAAGACACCCCTCCCCGGCAGTTGTCATCCGACAGATAAATAGTTGTTTGGCAAATTAACGCTGTCATTGCGAGCCAGTGCTCACACTGGCTCGCAATGACAGCGTTTATTAGACAAACACCCATTTGCCGCTCCGCCTTATCCCTCGGAAGGAATTCTTAATCTTTCCAAATCCACTTTTTCCTTTACATAACCCCCGGGGGAAGGTATACTGTAAGGTACTTGTTTCTCTGCGGAATTTTTCCGCTCTGTTCGATTCACCCTTTCGCCTTCCCCACCGGAACGCGGCAGCTGGAGGATACATGAAGAAATTTGGGAAAAAAGCCGCCAACGCGGCGTTCCTGGCCGCGGTGTTCGCCCTGACGGCATGGGCGGTATTCCGGGGGGAGAATCCCCGGGAAATCGCCGCGGGTCTGGCGGAGGCGGATCCGGCGAGCCTGCTGCCGTGTATTGTATGCGTGGTGGGCTTCATCCTGGGGGAATCCGTGGTGATCTACCACCTGACCCAGTCCCTGGGGGTGGGCATCCGGCTGGGCAGGTGCTGTCTTTATTCCTTCATCGGATTTTTCTACAGTGCCATCACCCCCTCCGCCTCGGGAGGCCAGCCCATGCAGGTGGTGGCCATGCGCCGGGACGGGATTCCCGTGGCGGTGTCCACGGTGGTGCTGGCCATCGTCACCATTACCTATAAATTAGTGCTGGTATTGGCCGGGGCCCTGGTGTTTCTGCTCCGGCCCCAGCGGCTCATGGTGTATATAGACCCGGTGGCTCCCATAGTGTATTTGGGCATGGGGCTCAACGTAGTGTGCGTGGCGGGGCTGCTGCTGGCGGTGTTCCATCCCAACCTGGTGCGCACCCTGGCCCGGTGGCTCCTGGGACTTCTCACCCGGCTGCGGCTCTTCCGCAGCCCCGAAAAGCAGGCCCAGCGCTTAGAGCGGATTCTGGGGCAGTACCAGGGCACCGCGGACTATTTCTGGAGCCACAAGGGGCTGATTCTGCGGGTGTTCTTCATCACCGTGGCCCAGCGGTTTACCCTTTTCCTGGTGACCTGGTTTACTTACCGCTCCTTCGGTCTCACCGGCCATTCCCTTCCCGAGGTGGTGAGCCTGCAGGCCATGATCTCCGTAGCGGCGGACATGCTCCCCCTTCCCGGGGGCATGGGCGTCAGCGAGACCCTGTTTCTGGACATCTTCCATGGCGTTTTCGGCGAGGAGCTGGTGCTGCCGGGCATGATGATCAGCCGGGGCATCAGCTACTATACCCAGCTGATTCTGTGCGCCCTGGTCACCGCAGGGGCTACGCTGGCATGGAACCTTAAAAGACAGAAAGGCAGAGAATTGACATGATCCATTTTATCGGCGTCTATGATTACACGGTGATCCTCACCCATCTGAGCCTGATCTCCTCGGTGTTCGGCATGACCCAGGCCATCCACGGGGATTACAAGGCCGCCATTTTCTGCCTGGCCCTGTCCGGTGTCTGCGATGCCTTCGACGGCAGTGTGGCCCGGAGCAAGAAAAACCGCACCGAGGACGAGAAGAACTTCGGCATCCAGCTGGACAGCCTGTGCGACGTGGTCTGCTTCGGGGTGTTTCCCGCACTGCTTTGCTACCTGCTGGGGCTGCGGGGCTTTTTGGGTCTCGCCATTGCCTTCTTCTACTGCACCTGCGCCGTGATCCGGCTGGCCTTTTTCAATGTTCTGGAGGGCAAGCGGCAGCAGACAGAGGGCGGCTGCAACAAAACCTACCGGGGGCTGCCGGTGACCTCCATCTCCTTCATCCTGCCCATGGCCTTCTGGCTGCAGTTTCTTATGTCCGATATGGCCTTTCTGGTGCTGCTGCATGTATTGCTGCTGGTGGTGGGGTTCCTGTTCATCCTGGACTTCCCCATGCCCAAGCCCGGCTTAAAGCAGATTCTGGGGCTGATCGCCGTCATGGCTGTCACCGTGGGCATCATCCTGGCCTTTACGAAATTCCGCTTACCCAGCCCCGCCGACCGTTCCAACCAGATTGTGGATGAGCTGATCGATGAAATCTGTGAAACCGACGCGCCCTGAGGGCGCTCAGGAGCGGATTCTCTCCGCCCTGTATGACCATGCCGCGGGAAGGCTGCTGCTGAAAGTCCTCACCGCCCCCTGGGTGTCCAAAGCGGGCGGGTGGCTGCTCAGCACCCGGGCCTCCCGGGTAATCGTGGGCCCCTTCGCCCGAAACTCCGGCATTGACCTCAGGGAATATCTGGGTGCGCCCTACGGAAGCTTCAACGACTTCTTCTCCCGGCGCATCCGTCCGGAGCTGCGGCCCATCCCGGAGGACCCCGATCTCTTCATCAGCCCCTGTGACAGCCGCCTCACGGCCCTGCCCATTGGGTCGGATTCCCGCTTCACCCTGAAGGGAACGGAATACACCTTGTCCTCCCTGCTGCGAAATGAGGAATTGGCAGAGAAATTCTCCGGCGGCTGGTGCCTGATCTTCCGGCTGTGCGTGGACGATTACCACCGCTACTGCTATGTGGCCGACGGAGACAAGGAAGAAAACATTTTCATTCCCGGGGTGCTGCACACCGTCAACCCCATCGCCTGCGACCACTATCCTATTTATAAGGAGAACGCCCGGGAATACACGGTGCTCCACACAGCGGATTGGGGGGACATCCTGATGATGGAGGTTGGCGCCCTGATGGTTGGAAAAATCGTGAACCACCACGGTGCCGCCCGCGTGGCCCGGGGCCAGGAGAAAGGCTACTTCCAATTCGGCGGCTCCACCGTGGTGCTGCTGGTGGAGAAGGATCGCTTAGCTTTGGACCCGCCCTACCCGGAGAATTCCAGGCAAGGCATCGAAACCCGCGTCCGCTACGGCCAGCCCATCGGCAAGAAACCCCCTCAGCGCTGCTGAGGGGGGTTCCCGTTGACAGTGGACAATGTCACCCGGCAGAAAGACAAATTGTTGTTTACAGTGTGCGTTCCAAATTTTCTGTCATTGCGAGCCAGTTCGCAAACTGGCGTGGCAATCCCCCAAGGATTTAGGGCTGTTTTCGTTCCGTTTCCCCATTTTACCAGGGGATTGCCACACCAGCGTGCGCGCTGGTTCGCAATGACAGAAAACTTCAAGGCAAACCGCTAAACAAAAATTAATCGTATTGCCGCCCGGGTCCCGGTATGCGCAAATGAAAAAGTGTCATCCCCAGCAAGTCGGGGATGACACTTTTGGTTTATTCGGGCGTTTCTCCTTCCTCCCAGGGGAAGGGTTTGCCTTGCAGCACCTCCCGGCGCAGATACCGGAAAGTCTCCTCCTCGCCTTTGTCCCGCAGCATAGTCAGAATGTGCCGCAGCTCCCGCTCGGTTTGGGGGTGCATCAGGTTTTTCTCCCAGCTTCTGTTCAGGTAGTTCAGAGGCGAAGCGGGCGTGTAGGCCGCTCCCTCGTAGGTTTTGCAGGCGGCCCGCCGGTCCATGACCATCTCCACCAGGTACCTCCGGGGCATGGGGATGGGCTCATAGCGCCGGCTTTCCCGGTTCATATCCGTCCAGTATTCATAGTGGTGGGGGTTTCGGCCCTTGTGGTGAATCCAGGCCTCGCTGTAGCCCTTGTCCTCCCGCTCGGCGGCGTTGGGGCTGCGATTGCCCTGGTAATACCTGGCCCCGTTCCAGAACTCCGCGGGGGAATACTTGGACAGGTCGTGGCATAGCCCCTGGCGGTAAAGCCCCACCCGGAAGCACCCCTCCAGCACCAGCATTCGATGCTTTGTAATCGTCACAAAATGCCGCCACGCGTGCATACGCCGCCTCCTTTCCCTTTGACAAATTGGTGTTTGGCGAAAAATGCTGTCATTGCGAACCAGCGCGCACGCTGGTGTGGCAATCCCCCGGTTAGAGAAGAAATGTATCGACAATTGCCCTATAGAGTGGGGAAATGTTGCGATTTCTGGTGGTAATCGTTACCTGGTTCCATTTAACCGGGGGATTGCCACGCCAGTTTGCGAACTGGCGTGGCAATGACAGCAAATATTCAACAAACTCCCAATTTGCCGCATAGTTTGTCTTGTTTATCCCTCTTCCACCACAATCTCCTTCACCTTCAGCCCCGGGTTTCTCCGGCAGGTAAAGTCGATGGCCCAGAAGCTGGAAAACACCAGCAGATTCCGCCCGTGATAATCCTCCAGCAGCTCCGCGTCAGACCCCAGGTTCAGGTCCGTCAGGTCCCCGGGGTACGCGTCGATGAGCCGGATCTCCTCGTAGGGCAGCATCTCCATCCGCAGCTCCACGCCGTATTCGCTTCTCATCCGGTACTGGAACACGTCAAACTGCAGCGTGCCCACCACACCCACGATGACCTCCTCCATGCCGGAGTTCGGCACCTTGAAAATCTGGATGGCGCCCTCCTGGGCGATCTGCTCCGTGCCCTTGACGAACTGCTTGCGCTTCATGGAGTCCTTGGCGGACACCCGGGCGAAGTGCTCCGGGGCGAAGGTGGGAATGCCGGAATACTTAAACTTCTTCCCCGGCACGGTGATGGTGTCGCCGATGGAGAAGATGCCCGGGTCGAACACACCGATGACGTCCCCGGCGTAGGCCTCCTCCACGATTTCCCGCTCGGCGGCCATCAGCTGCTGGGGCTGGGAAAGGCGCATTTTCTTGTTCCCCTGGACGTGGTAGTATTCCGCGTCCCGCTGGAACTTGCCGGAGCAGATGCGCATAAAGGCCAGCCGGTCCCGGTGGGCCTTGTTCATGTTGGCCTGAATCTTGAACACAAAGGCTGAGAAGTCCGGACTGAACACATCCACGGTGCCGGTGTCCGCCACCCGGGCCAGGGGCGGCGGGGTCAGCTTCAGGAAGGCCTCCAGGAAGGGCTCGATGCCGAAGTTGGTCAGGGCGGAGCCGAAGAACACCGGGCTCAGCTGGCCGCTGCGGACAGCCTCCAGATCCATCTCCCGTCCGGCGGACAGAAGCTCCACGTCGTCAATCAGCTGGCGGTGCTTGTCCTCGCTGTCCAGCAGCTCCGCCACGATGGGGTCGTACAGGTCCACCTCCTGCTTGTCCGCCCGCTTCTTGCCGGACACTCCGGAGAAGAAAATCAGCTCCGCCTTCTCCCGGTCATACACGCCCTGGAAATCCTTGCCGGAGCCGATGGGCCAGTTCATGGCGTAGGTCTCGATGCCCAGCTCCCGCTCCACTTCGTCCAGAAGGTCGAAGGGGTCCTTGGTCTCCCGGTCCATCTTGTTCACAAAGGTGAAAATGGGAATGTGCCGCATGGCGCAGACCTTGAAGAGCTTTCTCGTCTGGGGCTCCACGCCCTTGGCCCCGTCAATGACCATGACGGCAGAGTCCGCGGCCATGAGGGTGCGGTAGGTGTCCTCGGAGAAGTCCTGGTGGCCCGGGGTGTCCAGAATGTTGATGCAGAAGCCGCCGTACTGGAACTGCATCACGGACGAGGTGACGGAGATCCCTCTCTGCTTCTCAATCTCCATCCAGTCGGAGGTTGCGGCCCGGGAGTTCTTCTTTCCCTTGACCACGCCAGCCTGGGCGATGGCCCCTCCGTAGAGCAGAAATTTTTCCGTCAGCGTGGTTTTACCGGCGTCCGGGTGGGAGATAATGGCAAAGGTTCTCCGGCGGCTGATTTCGTCGATAAGATTTGACATATTGTATCCTCCAAATATCGTTTATTTCAGATTCGGAGGGGCTAGGGGGGACTGAGAAACCGCATATTATCCTCCAAAACAGCACATTTTCTTGTAAACCAATTCAGTTTACCACAAAAGGAAGGAAGTTACAAGCCCAAATCAAAATTTCCATCGACACAAAAACGTGTCAAGGGGACAGTTCCCTTGACACGTTCCATACCGGACAGATAAATTGGTGTTTGTCGAATATACGCTGTCATTGCGAGCCAGTGCGCACACTGGCGTGGCAATCCCCCGGTTAGAGGGGAAATGTACCGAAAAGTGCCCTGAAGAGTGGGAGTCGTTGCGATTTTTGGTGGTAATCGTTACTTGGTTCCATTCAACCGGGGGATTGCCACACCAGCGTGCGCGCTGGTTCGCAATGACAGCATTTTTCGCCAAACACCAATTTGTCGCTCTGTTTTGACTTTCGTCCCAAGGGGACTCCATAATTGTCAATTGTCAATTGAAATCCGGATCTCTCCGTAGGACAGGGCCTGTTCCCGGCCGTCGGGATACCGCACCAGGAGCCTGCAATCGTCGTCCACCCCGTAGGCAAAGGCCCGGCGTTCGGTTCCGCCGGAGAGCACTGTAACTTCCCTTCCCACGGCCACGCTCCGGCGGCGGTAAACCTCCAGAAAACGCCTATCCTCCGGGTGTTCATATCCGGCCAGAAAGCGGTTCAGGAATTCCCCGGCAATCCGGTTGCGCATATCCTCCCCGGGGCTTTCCAGCACCGCCCCGGCGATCTCCTCCAGCTGACCGGGAAAGCCGCCCTCCGGCATGTACACATTGACCCCCAGGCCCAGCACCGCGTACTCCAGGACCCCGCTTTCCATGCCGAAGGAGGCCTCTGTCAGAATGCCGCAGACCTTTTTTCCCTCCAGCAGCAGGTCGTTGACCCACTTGATCCCCGGTTCCTTCCCGGTGACCTCCCGGATGGCCTCGCACATGGCGGCGGCCGCCGCGGCGGTGAGCTGGGCCGCCCGGGTTGGCTCCCAGGAAACCGGCCGCAGCAGCAGGCTCAGATACAGCCCGGTTCCGGCAGGCGAAAAGAAGGACCTTCCCATCCTTCCCCGGCCCCCGGTCTGCCCCTGGGCGAGGAACACGGTTCCCTCGGGCGCTCCCGCCTCGGCCAGGGTCCGCAGGGCGGTGTTGGTGGATTGGGTTTCCTCCGCCACCGTGATGGGAAGTTCTCTGTATGCCTGCTTCAGGTACTTCCGGATTCCGGGGGCGGACAGCCGGTCCCCGCCCCGGGAAAGCCGATAGCCCCGGTTGGTCACCGCGTCAATGGGATAGCCCTCCTGCTGTAAGCATTTCACGGCCTTCCACACCGCCGCCCGGGACACCGCCAGCGTTTTTGCCAGCTCCTCCCCGGACAGATATTCCTCCGGCTGGCCCTCCAGCAGCTCCAGCAGCTTTTCCTTGGTGGTCATGTTCTTCACCGCAGACGGATAGCGGAGGACAGCAGCTTTTGCAGCAGCAGTGCCAGGGCAATCTTCACCAGGTCAGGCACAATGTAGGGGATCACACACCAGCCCAGGGCAGTCGCAAGGCCGATGACCCCGGTGTTTTTGGCGTAGACCACCATGAACCAGGCGGTGCCGAAGGCGTAGCACACGGCGAGGCCCAGCACCATGGAAACCGCCAGCACCCAGGTCTTTCTCCCCAGCGCGGCCTCGAATCCCCACATCACCAGCGCCGACAGCACAAAGCCCACAATGTAGCCCCCGGTGGAGCCCAGCATGTAGCCCAGTCCGCCGTTAAAGCCCGCGAACACCGGCATGCCCACGGCCCCCAGCAGCAGATAAACCAGCACGGCCAGGGTTCCCCGCTTGCCCCCCAGCATCCCCACCGCCAGGAACACCCCGAAGGTCTGCAGGGTAAAGGGCACCGCCGCCGGGATGCTGATCCAGGCGCACACCGCCATCACCACGGCGAACATTGCGATGTAGGCCATATCCACGGTTCTCATTTTCGGTTTCACAGCAGCTTCCATTGTCAATTCCTCCCAATTTTCGGATTTTCAGCAGGAGTATACCACGCAGGCAACCAATTGTCAACCAAATATTTCTAAAGGTTTACAATCAAGCTGAGCGTAAAATTAATGTTTGTCGCTGGCCTCTGTAGGGGGCGGTCATGACCGCCCCGCTTACCTTTCGGGATAGAGCGGCAACGTTTTCCGGTAAAACCCAACGTTTTCCGCATCGAACGTGAGCGGTGCGGTCATGACCGCACCCTACATAAAAGCGCATTTGAAGTCTGCAAACACCAATTTATCCGGTGCCTTTCATTTTCCCCTTTTGGGATAGGGCAGTCCCTTGGGGAAGCCCAGCAGATAGTCGGCAGACACCCGGAAGAACAGGCACAGCTCCCGAAGATCCTCCAGGCTGGGCTCATACTGCCCCCGCTCCAGATAGGACACCTTCCGTTGGGTCATGCCCACAGCCCGGCCCAGCTCCGTCTGATTCAGTTCCCGCTCCTCCCGCAGGAGGCGGATTTTCTCACCAAAGGTCAATTCCATCGCCATCACCGGGGTTACTCTAGCATAGACGAAAACTTTCTATTGCATTTTAGCCGGTAAACGTCTATAATATCCCGGAGGTGATGTCTATGGAAACCATAGCCGAACAAATCGGAAAACTGTCCGATGAGCAGCTTGGGGAGGCCGTTCAGGCTCTGGTCGCCCGGTACTCAAGACTTTTTCCTGATTACGATGTGGCGTTCCTCTCGCTGCCGAGGAACAACCCTCCCCTCCGACGGGAGCAGCTGGAGCAAATGATCCCCCTGCTTCTGAAGGAATGCCTATAAGTTGCCACTCCAAACCAGATCGACGAATTGGTGTTTGCTTAAGAAAGGTTGTCATCCCGAGCGGAGCGAAGCAGAGTCGAGGGATCTACGCATTTCGTTACGCTTTCCGGATAACTTGGTGCGAAGATCCTTCGACTCCGCTCCGCTTCGCTCAGGATGACAGCACTTTTGAAATGTTGAAAACCGCTCGACAAACTCCATTTTGTCGTTCTGTCCACGAAAAAAGCGGAGCGCCGTTTCCGGCGTTCCGCTCTTTTGCGTATGGAGAAAATCAGGCCTTGCCGGCGCAGCCCAGGACGTTCACCAGCTTGTGGCGAACCAGCTCCTTGATGTTGGCGCGGGCGGGCTTCAGGTACTCCCGGGGGTCGAACTTGTCGGGATGCTCGTTGAAGAACTGACGGACGGTGCCGGTCATGGCCAGGCGCAGATCGGAGTCAATGTTGATCTTGCACACGGACAGCTCGGCAGCGTGACGCAGCTGCTCCTCGGGGATGCCCACGGCGTCGGGCATTCTGCCGCCGTTGTCGTTGATCATCTTCACGTAGTTCTGGGGCACGGAGGAGGAGCCATGCAGCACGATGGGGAAGCCGGGCAGGCGCTTGGAAACCTCTTCCAGCACGTCGAAGCGCAGGGGAGGCGGAACCAGGATGCCCTTCTCGTTGCGGGTGCACTGAGCGGCGGTGAACTTGTAAGCGCCGTGGCTGGTGCCGATGGCGATGGCCAGGGAGTCACAGCCGGTCTTGGCAACGAACTCCTCCACTTCCTCGGGACGGGTGTAGGAGGCGGCGTGGGCGTCAACCTTCACATCGTCCTCGATGCCGGCCAGGGTGCCCAGCTCAGCCTCGACCACCACACCGTGGTCATGGGCATACTCAACGACCTTCTTGGTGATCTCGATGTTCTCGGCGAAGGGCTTGCTGGAAGCGTCGATCATAACGGAGGTAAAGCCGCCGTCGATGCAGGACTTGCAGGTCTCGAAGTCGGGGCCGTGGTCCAGATGCAGAACGATGGGGATCTCGGGGCACTCGATGACAGCGGCCTCCACCAGCTTCACCAGGTAGGTGTGGTTGGCGTAGGCGCGGGCGCCCTTGGACACCTGCAGGATCACGGGAGCCTTCTCCTCGCGGCAGGCCTCGGTGATGCCCTGTACGATCTCCATGTTGTTGACGTTGAAAGCGCCGATGGCGTAGCCGCCGTCGTAAGCCTTCTTGAACATCTCGGTAGAAGTAACAAGAGCCATTGGTATCATTCCTTTCTTAATATACGGCCCAGAGAGCCGTATTTTCATGGGTACATTATACCATAAAATTTTCTTTTTTCAATACCAATCTTTTTATACCGATTGCCCCATAAACTCAGCACTATGCCAAATTGGTGCTTGATAAATATAGCTGTCATTGCGAGCCAGTGCGCACACTGGCGTGGCAATCCCCCGGTTTGAGGGGAAATGTACCGAGAAGCCTCCCGAACCGCGAGGGGCGCTGCGTTTTTGGTGGTCATCGTTAGCCGGTTCCTTTCAACCGGGGGATTGCCACGACCAGTCTGCGGACTGGTCTCGCAATGACAGTCTTTTTTCACACTAATTTGCCGCGCGATTCCGTTGGGCAGATTTTTTCAAAACCCTATTTACCTTTTGCGGATTATGAAGTATAATGTATATGTATCTTTTTGCGCAAAAATACATAAGGAGTGTTTTCATATGAATATTTCCCCTCTGCAGGCTGCAAGATACCAGTATAACCCCAAGCTGCCCGGTATGCTGAGGCACGGTATTTCCGAGATCAGCGTCGTGAGCGGCGGCGCTACTGAGTCCGTTGCCGATCAGGAGAAGATCAAGGCCCTGTTCCCCAACACCTACGGCAAGAATGAGATCGTTTTCCAGAAGGGCGTGAACACCAGCGAAAATAAGAAGCTTACTGTTGGCGTGATCCTCTCCGGCGGCCAGGCTCCCGGCGGCCACAACGTCATCTGCGGCCTGTACGATGCGCTGAAGGCCAGCAACCCCGCCAATGTGCTCTACGGCTTCAAGGGCGGCCCCAGCGGTCTGCTGGAGGACGATTATATCATCTTCGGCGACGAGTACATCAACCAGCACCGCAACACCGGCGGCTTCGACATCATCGGCTCCGGCCGCACCAAGCTGGAGACTGAGGAGCAGTTCGCCATCGTTGTGGACAACTGCCGCAAGCACGGCGTCAACGCCCTGGTCATCATCGGCGGCGACGACTCCAACACCAACGCCGCCGTTCTGGCGGAGTACTGCGCTGCCCACAATACCGGCATCCAGGTCATCGGCTGCCCCAAGACCATCGACGGCGACCTGAAGAACGAGGACATCGAGTGCTCCTTCGGCTTCGACACCGCCACCAAGACCTACTCCGAGATCATCGGCAACATCGAGCGGGACGCCAACTCCGCCAAGAAGTACTGGCACTTTGTCAAGGTCATGGGCCGGTCCGCTTCCCATGTGGCGCTGGAGTGCGCCCTGCAGACCCAGCCCAACATCTGCCTCATCGGTGAGGAGGTTGCCGCCAAGAAGATGTCCCTGGCGGAAATCGCGAACTACATTGCCGACTCCGTGGCCGCCCGTGCTGCCAAGGGCTGCAACTTCGGCGTGGCCATCATCCCCGAGGGCATCGTGGAGTTCGTGCCCGAGTTCTCCG
>JBJEYY010000052.1:0-2970 GCA_051887095.1 Faecousia sp.
GCTGGTTCGCAATGACAGAAAACTTGAGGCGCAAACTTGTAAACAACAATTTACCATACCTTTGCTTTGCAAAGAGAATAAAAATTCAGCTTGATGGAGGGACAGATATGAAAGCGAATCGGATTATGAAAATCTTCAAAGAAACCGCCTATGTCCGTATGGGCGGCAGCGCGGAGGAGCTGAGGACCGCGGAGTACATCCGGGAGCAGGTTCGCAGGTTGGGGCTGGAGGCGGAGCTTCAGAGCTTTGATGTGGATATGGCGGATATCCAGGAGGCGGTATTCCTGGCGGACGGGGTGGAGATTCCCTGCAAGGGCTACCGCTGCGCAGGAAGCGGAGAGGTGGAGGCGCCCTTCTATTACCTTCGCAGTACCGACCCCTACTCCCTGAGCCAGTGCAGGGGGAAGATTGTCCTGGTGGACGGATATATGGGCTACTGGATGTACCAGGATCTTCTGGAAAACGGGGCTGTGGGTTTTGTCACCTATGACGGCAACGCCAACTACCGGGACCGGGATGTGGATCAGAGGGAGCTTCGAAGCTTTGTACATAAAGGGAAGAAAATCCCCGGCGTGAACATCAATGCGAAGGACGCCATTGACCTGATTCGCAAAGGTGCGGCAACCGCGAAAATCTGCCTGAAGCAGGAGGAGTATACCGGAAAGTCCCACAATGTGGTGCTGGAGTTGCCCGGGCAGGTTCCGGAGTTCATCGCCCTGACGGCCCACTACGATTCTACCTCCCTCTCCCAGGGGGCCTACGACAATATGTCCGGCAGTGTGGGACTGCTGGGGATTGCGGAATACTTTGCAAAGCACCCTCACCGGTACGGCCTGCGCTTCATCTGGTGCGGCAGCGAGGAGCGGGGGCTGCTGGGCTCCAAGGCTTACTGCGCGGAGGAAGCGAACCTGAAAAACTGCGTGCTGAATGTGAATCTGGACATGATTGGCTGCATCATGGGCAAGTTCATCTACTGCGTCACCGGCGAGGAGAAGCTGTGCCATTACCTGGAATACTTTGGCATGGAGTGTGGCTTCGGCATCACGGGGCGGCAGGATGTGTATTCCAGTGATTCCACCCCCTTCGCGGACAAGGGAATTCCCGCCGTGTCCTTTGCCCGGATCGCTCCCAACAACACTGCTACCATTCATAACAGCTATGACACCCTTGCGGTGATGAAGGGGGAGCAGATGGTGGAGGACATTGGGTTTTTGATTTCCTTTGTAGACCGGATGGCCAACGCTGCCCGGTGCCCTGTGGCGAAAGAAATGCCCGACAACATGAAGGAAAAGCTGGATATCTACCTTTGCCGCAAGAGGGCTCCCAAGTAATATCGGGGCCATCGGCAAATCCATCAAAAATCCAAGCACAAAATCGGATGGTCTGCGAATTGCTTTCCCTGGGTAAAATGGTAGAATGAAGCGGTGTGTTTGGCAATACCGCAAAATGGAATGAAAGGGAGATATCATGTTCGAAAAACTTTTCAAGCTGTCGGAAAATAAGACCGATGTGAAGACAGAGGTTGTGGCAGGCATTACCACCTTCATGACCATGGCCTACATTCTGGCAGTCAATCCCAGCATCCTGTCCGCAACGGGTATGGATCCCACCGCCGTGCTGCTGGCAACGGCGCTGGCCTCCTTCATCGGAACAGCGGCCATGGCCCTGATGGCAAACCTGCCATTTGCTCTGTCCGCCGGCATGGGCCTGAACGCTTACATGGCGTATACCGTCTGCCTGGGGATGGGTTATTCCTGGCAGGTGGCGCTGCTGGCCGTCTTTGTAGAGGGCCTGATTTTCGTGGTGCTGTCTCTGACCAACATCCGGGAGGCCATCTTCAATGCCATTCCGCTGAGCCTGAAGCGGGGCGTGTCCGTGGGCATCGGATTATTCATCGCCTTCATCGGCTTGCAGAATGCTGGGCTGTGTGTGGACGGGGCTACTCTGGTTTCCCTGGTGGACTTTACCCAGAATTTCAGCTCCACGGGCATCAGCGCGCTGCTGTGCGTTGTGGGCGTGCTGGTGACCGCCGCGCTGCACATCAAGAAGGTGAAGGGCTCCATCCTCATCGGCATTGTGGCTACCTGGGTGCTGGGTATGCTGTGCCAGCTGGCGGGGCTGTATGTCCCCAATCCCGAGCTGGGCTGCTACAGCCTGTTCCCCACCATGGCCTGGACCGATTTTTCCAAGCTGGGCGAGACCTTCGGCCAGTGCTTCCGGGTGGATTTCAGTGTAGTGAAACCCCTGGAATTTGTGGTTGTGATTTTTGCGTTCCTGTTTGTGGACATCTTTGACACCCTGGGCACCCTGATCGGCGTGTCTACCAAAGCCAATATGCTGGACGGGGAGGGCCGTCTGCCCAAGATCAAGCCCGCGCTGCTGGCCGACTCCATCGGAACCACTGCCGGTGCCATCCTGGGCACCTCCACGGTGACCACCTTTGTAGAGTCCGCCTCCGGTGTGGCTGTGGGCGGCCGCACCGGACTGACCGCCATGGTGACGGGGCTGCTGTTCCTGGTGAGCATGTTCTTTGCCCCCATCTTCACGGCCATTCCCTCCTTCGCCACCGCTCCCGCGTTGATTATGGTGGGCTTTTTGATGTTCAGCGGCATCACCGAGCTGAAGTTTGACGAGGACAAGCTGACGGAAACCATTCCCGCGTATCTTGCGATTCTGGCTATGCCCCTATTCTACAGCATCTCCGAGGGAATCTCCATTGGCATCATTTCCTATGTGGTCCTGAACGTGGTTACCGGGAAGGCCAAGAAGGTCACCCCGCTGATGTACGTTCTGGCCCTGCTGTTCGTGCTGAAGTATGTTTTCCTGTAATGGGATTCATGCGGAAAGACCCGGTACGAAATGTACCGGGTCTTTAGCAGGTTTATATGTATTTCTTTGAAGATCGACAGAGAGACAAATTGTTGTTTAGCGTAGCAAAAAACGCTGTCATTGCGAACCAGCGCGCACGCT
>JBJEYY010000053.1:0-2960 GCA_051887095.1 Faecousia sp.
ATGTCAAGACCTTTCAAAGCCATTGTATGTATCCTCCTTCCGATTAGACGAGTTCGGTAATGAACTTCTTGATGGTCGCAACCGCCGCGGGATGCCGCATGATCACGGCGTCAGCGCCGCCGGTCAGGTTGGCGGCAGCGGTGGAGACTTCCATTTCGATGGCGCGCTCCTCGCGGCTGCCCCAGGCGGGCTCGTCCTCTTCGGAGGCGGAGGATTCCTTCACGCCCCAGGTGTCGGTGGACACGGGAGCGATGATGGGCATCTGCAGGTCGGCGTCGGACTGAGCCAGAGCGGCCAGACGGACGCGGTCCAGGGTGGAGGCCACATACTCGAAGCCGTAGCCCACGGCGGCGGTGCCGATGTTCATGACGATGCTCTCGGGAGCAACGGTCAGACCTTTGAGCATGATGTTCAGCTGCTTGGCCAGGTTGATGTCGTCAGCGGTCTCCGCGCCAACCTTCTGACCATAGGCCAGGGCCACGGAAGCGCCCACGGTCTTGTAGTCCTCGCTGCGGGCGGAGAGAACCAGGATGTTCTTGCCCTGGAGGGCCTCGGCGATCTTGGAGAACAGCTCGCCGTCCTTCTCGATGTTCTTGCAGCCCATGATCACGATGGGCATGGACACGGCCTCGGCCACGGCCTTGGCATCGGCCACGCAATCGGCAACGGAGCGGTTCGCGCCGTTGGGATCCGCGGACTCAAAGTGCAGCACCAGGAAGTCGGCGCCTTCCATGGTCTCGGCGCGCTTGGCGTAGTCGGCCATGGTGGTGCAGCCTTCGTAGAAGGCCTTCAGAGCGGGCGCGTCCCAGGCGGAAGCGAGATCAGAAATCTCGACACCGATCTTGGGCGCGTTCTCCACGGGCGCGTCGAAGGTGTAGAACGGCAGCACATTCTGGCCGCCGATGACGATTGCCTTGTCACCGGTGCCCAGGGTAACGGCGTTGATCCGGCCGTTATAAGGCTGCGTCTTGGGAACGAAAGCCATAGTAAAATCCCCCTTGAAAATGTTTGTTTTATTATAACGCGGAAATCCGCATTATCGAAAAATGGATATGCAGGCCAGGCGGTAGCCGGTCTGGAATTGACAATTGGCAATTTACAATGCCAATCAAAAGTTGAAATGTAAAAAACTTGCTGTCATTGCGAGCCAGTGCGCACACTGGCGTGGCAATCCCCCTGTTAGAAGGGAGAGGTGCCGATAAGTGCCCGGAAGAACGGGGGGATTGCCACTGAAGCCGGCGCGCTGGTTCGCAATGACACCGTTTTTCGCCTGCTTGAAACATTTTCCAAATTATTTGGCCCGTTTCAACTATTGATTCGCATTGTCAATTATTACAGTCTCCGGCCGCCTCACGCTTTCCTTACAGTCCGATGGACTGCATAATTCCCTTCAGGGCAACCTTCATAGGATCGTCCTGGGGAAGCTTTGCCGAGGGCTCTCCCTGGCAGTCGCAGCGGTACACCGCCTCGTCATGGGGCAGCACACCGAAGAGCTCCAGGCCGTGCTTATCGATCTCAGCCTTCACGCCGTCGTCCAGCGTTCCCCCGGGAGCGCGGTTCACGATCAGGCCCATCTGGCCGGGGTTCAGGTTCATTTCCTCCACCATTTCGGCAATCCGGGCCACTGCCTGGATGCCCCGGCGGGAGCAGTCGGAAATCAGAAGCAAGGTGTCCACATGGGGAAGCGTCCCCCGGGCCACGTGCTCCATGCCAGCCTCGTTGTCCATGACGATGTAGGAATAGTTCTTGGCATACTTGTCCACCTGGGTTTTGAGCACACCGTTGACATAGCAGTAGCAGCCCTTGCCCTGGGTGCGGCCCATGACCAGCATGTCGAAATCGTCGTCCTCGATGAGGGCGGAACTGAACTTCATCTCCGCGTAGTCGGCCTTGGTCATTCCCTTGGGAATGGTGCCCTTCAGCTCGGCCTGGGCCATCTCCTCCCGGATCTGACCGAGGGAGGTTTCCACCTCCACGCCCAGCACCTCGTTGAGGTTACTGTTGGCATCGGCGTCCACCACGAGAACAGGCCCGTCGTGCTTGGCGCAGAGATAATCAATAATCATGCCGCAGGTGGTGGTTTTGCCCACGCCGCCCTTGCCGGCAACCGCAATGGTATGAGGTGCAGCCATAGTAAATACTCCTTCAGGTAATGCAAGTGTGCCAAAGGCACAGCAGATACAGCCGGGGTTCCCAGAAAACAGCCCATCCGGAACATCCGCATAAAACCCACCGGCGGATCGCTCCGCGACCGTTTGGGCGCAATGCGCCCATATCGATACGACGATATCGTATCACATATTGCGTCTAAATTCAACCCACTTTTTACCGGAATGGAGATTTTTTTCTAAACTGTCCCCCAAAAACCAACCAGGCAGGCAAATTGGGAGTTTGTAGGGATGTATCCCAAATTACCTGTCATTGCGAACCAGTCCGCTTAAGTGGTGTGGCAATCCCCCGGATGAAAGGGACCAGGTAACGATTACCGCCAAAAATCGCAACGTCTCCCACTCTTCAGGGCGCTTTTCGGTACATTCCCCTTCTAACCGGGGGATTGCCACGCCAGTGTGCGCACTGGCTCGCAATGACAGAGTATATTCGCCAAACACCAATTTGTCATTCCCCCTTCCGGCGTTTCAGATGGGGGTGAACACATATTTCTCCGTCAGTCCGTCCACCACGGCGTGGATGGTCACGGCGCCTCCCGCGCTATGCTCAACGCTGAGCTCCAGCTGCTTTCCCGCCAGCCGCTGCCGCAGGTACTGCTCCGGATCGGCGCACTCCACCTCCTCGAAGAACACATCCCGCATCTGATTGTTGCGGCACAGGTTCTTGATCTCATAAACCAGCTCATACTCCGCCATAACCAGGCCTCCTTTTTTTTCAATGTGCTTATCGGCTTTATTCAGCTGCTCTGTAAAATGTTGTTTAGCGGTCCGCCTTCGAGTTTCCTGTCATTG
>JBJEYY010000054.1:0-2960 GCA_051887095.1 Faecousia sp.
GCCAAATCGCCGAGACGGCTGTAGAGCCAGTCGCCCGGACAGGACTTGTTGGCGAACCAGCGGTGGACGGTCAGCACCATCTCGTCCGCTTTGGGGACGTAGTTCAGGGTCTTCGCCTTATCTGCAAACCAGAGCAGCTTCTTCTTGCCGTTGCGCTGGCAGATGTCGGTGCAGAGTTTAATAAGGGACTCATAGACCTTGCTGTTCATGGCGTAGGGCGCGGAGGTATCGCTGGCGCACTCGATGGTGATCGCCCGCTGGTCATTCTCCCTGCTGGAAGAACACCAGGAGCGGTTCTTCTCCTCCACACAGAGAGAAACCCTGCCGTCCGTGCCAATGCCGTAGTTGCAGCTGGCCTGACGGTCAGGGCTGATGAAGCAGTCGCAGATGCGTTCAGCGGTGGCTTGTCCCACAACGCAGTGGGGCGTAATCCGGTCAATGCTGTGCGTTCGCTGACCGGAGTGGTTAGGGCTGAGTTTGGTGTACGCCACCAGAGGGCTGTTGGTATAGGCCATTACTGATCCCCCTTCCCGTCGGCGCGGTCATGGAGCTGCTCCAGAACCGTCTTGATGGCATCCGGCACAGGCAGGCCCAGGTGGGCGGCATTCTCCAGCAGAGACACGCCCTCATTGGAAAGGTAGAAGAAGATCACCGCCGTGCGCAGGACACCAGGCGAACCCAGCACCTGGACATCGATGATATTGCCGATGCCCACCAGCAGGAAAATCAGCACCTTGCGGCAGATGCCCTTGAAGCCAACCTCACTGGAAAGGGTCTTGTCCGAGATGGCGCACATGACCCCGGTGATGTAGTCGATGACCACAAAGGCAATCAGGGCGTAAAGCAGACCGTCGCAGCCGCCGAGAAAGTAACCCAGCCAGCCGCCCACAGCGGCAAAGATGAGTTGGATGGTGTTCCAGAATTCCTTCATAATAGTTGTCCTCCTTTGAATTTTGTATATGAGAAGAGCGGCCACCCGTTATGGGCAACCGCTCTTGACTCTGTTGTTAGGTTACTGACCGCAGATTTCGGGATAATCCTCAATGGCCCGTATCTGGCTTGCGTAGGTGCTCCAGTTTGTCGCTGCCTTATACGCATCCACCAGTGCCGAGGGAACATAGATATACCCTCCGCCCTTTTCAATTTTGGAAAACGCAAAGGCACCACTGGACTGCTTACAGACTTGCTCTGTATTCCTAAGAATCAGTGCTTCCAAAGCAGTACAGGAATGGAACTCGCTATACCCAATGCTGCTCAGTACGGGGAAATCAAGAAACGTGAGAGAAGTGCAGTTTCGGAAACAGTACCCACTCATCGTCTGGACTTTGGGGAGAGAAACAGATTCCAGTGATGCACACTCGGCAAAGGAACTCCCATCGAGTTTTGTTGCCTCCGGTAAATCCACCGTTGTCAGAGCCGTGCAATAGTAAAAAGCGCCGTGTCCCACAGTGAGAACATGGTCACCCTTGAACTCCATAATGGTGCGTTCAATGATGCTGTCCGCCAGGGCTTCATCGCCGACTACATCGACCGTGTTCGTAAAATCAGCCATTAGCTTTCACCTCCAGTGATCTCGGGATAATCTTCAATGGCCCGGATTTGATCCGCGTAATTTTGCCAATTCGCAGCCGCTTTGTAACTGTCAGCAAGAGCGGCAGGAACATAGATGTAACCACTGCCACTCGCGATCTTGGTATAGGACACAGCATCCGATCCCAGACTGCACACCTTTTCCGTATTACGGAGAATCAGCGCTTCCAGAGCGTTGGCTGCGGAAAAACTATGCTGGCCGATGCTTGTAACTTTAGGCAGATCTGCTTTGGCAAGATTGTGCGCTGCATTGAATGCATAATCGCCGATGGATGTCGCGTTGGGGAAAGATACAGAGGTCAAACCGCTGCAGTTCTGGAAAGCGTAGGCGCCAACTGTCGTCACGCGATCATTGCTGTAGTCCCCGCTGATGCTCCGTTCCACAATGCCCACAGAGATGAAACCAATAAAGCGGTACTGCGCATAGCAGTCCGTATTTCCGGTGATTCCGTTGGGAGACGGATTCCAGCCGGTAAATTCGTAATCCTCCGGCTTTTCCACATCCGTTTTGGCTGGTGTGTCGCCGGTGTAGCTGGCATTGCTGCCATAGGGAACATCGGATACTGTCTGCACCAAAGTTGTGCCATTGTAGAAGCGAACCGTATACTTCCGAACAGTGCTGGTAAACGCGGCATACACATCCCGGTCCGACACAACCGCCTTCAGAGCATTTGCGTTCGCAGCGCCGCCAGCCGTCAGGCTCCAACCGGAGAAGCTGTAACTGTACTTAGCCGTAGACGCCTTGGTCGGATTGGAACCGCTGTAAGCTGCATCCCCGCCATCGTAGACCGTGACGGTTTTCAGCAGCGTATTCCCGGAATCGTCATAGAAATACACGTTGCTGTGGGTATGCTCATACTGAATCCTGATATTCGGATACCGCTCCCGCATCTCGGCCAGTTCATCGTTGGTGAGTTCCGCAATGGTGAAGACTCCGCTGATCTGCGCCTTATCCATGTTGTTGCCGTTTTCATCCAGACCGCGCATGGTATCCAGCAGATCGTAGAACGCCAGAATATCCGCCGCGTCCTCGAAGGTGCGCTCCAGCCCGGTGACGCGGACACGGCTACCTAAAGGGATGCTGTGCAGAATCTCCCACAGATCAAACACCTGACTCACATTCTCCAGCCGGAGCGTGGAGATGTTGTCATACCCGCCGATGGAGAAATCCGTGATGGCTTTCTGGTTTCGGATGGTCAGGTTGGTCACCGTTGCGGGCAAATGAAGCGTTTTCAGAATGCCGCCGTTGGGCAGCTGCACACCGGTGACCGCTGTCCCCTCAAAGTACAGATGCTCAATGTTGGTGCAGCCGGACACATCCACTGCCTGCTTCAGATTCGGGCAGTTGCGGACATCCAGCGTCCGGAGCA
>JBJEYY010000055.1:0-2957 GCA_051887095.1 Faecousia sp.
CCTCATTCAGCCAGAGCCTGCAAACAAATTTGCGCATAACTCTTGACGGCACCGAGAAACACGAAATGCCCTGTCCACACAACGAAATTTCTATTGTGCAGCGAAGCCAACAGCAGTCTGCGGTTGCCGCTGCTGCATATCAGAGCGGCGAAAAACTGTTCTGTGAATACGACCAGCAAGTGAAGCACTACCCGGAAAAGCGTGGTATCGTCCATAATGAAATCCTGCTCCCGGCAAACGCCCCACCGGAGTATGCAGACCGCAATACCTTATCCTTCTGCTGGTCTGCTGCAAGCTGCTGTGTGCGGCGGCGGAGCCTTTCGTGTATGAGGCGGTCACGGCCACCTTTGATTGCGGCGGACATACCTTCACGACCAAAGGAAAACAGGTGCTTTCCCAGGGCTGGCGGGCCATCCAGGAGGTATTCCGTTCCGCCCTGAAAGAGAAGCCTGAGGATGAAGACGCCGAGGGCGTCCTTCCCGCATTGACCGAGGGACAGGTTTTTGAGCCGGTCACTGCCTCCGTCACCGAGCACTTCACTTCGCCCCCCAAGCCTTACACCGAGGACACCCTTCTGTCGGCTATGGAGAATGCGGGTAAGGAGGACATCCCGGAGGACGCGGAACGGCGCGGCCTGGGTACCCCGGCGACCAGGGCGGCCATCATTGAAAAGCTGGTGTCCGGCGGATTCGTGGAGCGCAAGGGCAAGAACCTGATCCCCACAAAGGCGGGTGTCAATCTGGTCACGGTGCTGCCGGAGTTGCTGACCTCTCCCAAGCTCACGGCGGATTGGGAACAGCGGTTGAACGAGGTTGCGAAAGGCCAGGCATCGCCGGATGACTTTATGGACGGGATCGAGGCAATGGCGGCGGAGCTGGTGCGGAAATACTCCCACATTTCCGAAAACGGGCAAAAGCTGTTCCAGCCGGAGAAGGAGACGGTGGGCCTCTGCCCCCGCTGCGGCAAGCCGGTCTATGAGGGCAAGAAGAACTTTGCCTGTTCGGACCGGGCCTGCCAGTTTGTCATGTGGAAGAATGACCGTTTCTGGACCAGCCGCCGCAAGGAGCTGACCAGAAAGATGGCGGCCGACCTTCTGAAAAAGGGCCGTACCTCCGTCAAGGGAATGTGGTCGGAGAAGAAAGACTCCACCTATGACGCCGTGGTGATCCTGGACGATACCGGCGGCAAGTATGTCAATTTCAAGCTGGAGTTTCCCAAACGAAAGGATGGTGTGCATGGCAAAAAGTAAAACCGAGGTCAACTTCATGGAGCATTTGAAAACGCTGCTCCCCGCAGGCGGTGACGCAAGCGAACTGGAGGCAGCGGCCCAGGCGCTTGCCGGACTTTCCCCGGAGGACCGTGACCTCCTGGCCGCTGTCCAGGAGTCGTCCTATCGCCTGACCACCCTGGAGCAGTTTCGGGAGTTCCCCGCCAACACCGAGTATTTTGTCCTGGAGCCCAACATCCGCAAGGTGGAGGATGTGGGCTGGCGCTATCTGGCGCAGCATTTGGATGTCCTTCTGCCCCCGGAGCTGCTGGATGCCATTGATCCCGTTCCCTTCGGCAACCACGCCATGCAGGAGGAACAGGGGTGTTTTACGAGCCGAGGCTATCTCACCCTCTCCGGCGACGAGTGGGAACATGAGCACCCTAGGGAGAGGCAGACAGAGAAAAAGCCCTCTATCAAGGAGCGGCTGGAACAGAGCCGGAAAGAGTGTGCAGGTCAGAGCAAGGCGCAGCCCCATCGGGAAAAGCCTGCGCCGGAGCGATAAGGAGGTGCCGCTATGCCCCATTATGACTATGACAAAGATTATCCCTTTGCCGCCTTCATCACCAATCTGGGCAAGTACAACGAGGGCGCCCTTGTGGGCGAATGGGTGAAGTTCCCCACCACGGCGGAGGAACTGAAAAAGGTCTTTGAGCGCATCGGGATCGGTGCGAAAGACGACTTCGGGCAGACCTATGAGGAATGGTTCATCACGGACTACGACTGCTATGTGGACGGCCTCTATGAACTGCTGGGCGAGTACGCCAACCTGGACGAGCTGAACTACCTGGCCTCCAAGCTGGACGACATGAGCCAGGATGAATATGAGCGGTTCCAGGCGGCCATGGAGATCGGCGACCACACGGGCAGCATCCAGGAGCTTATCAACCTGACGGAGAACCTGGACTGCTACGATATTTACCCCGACATCCACGACCACGACGATCTGGGACGGTATTACATCGAGGAACTGGACGCCATGCAGGTGCCGGAACATCTGCGCAACTACATCGACTATGAGGCCTACGGCCGGGACATTGCCCTGGAGGAAAGCGGCCAGTTCACCGACCTGGGCTATGTGCGGGATACCGGGAACAGCTTCCATGAGTATTACGATGGCGAGCGCGGCAGCATCCCGGAGGAATACCGGGTGATGACCTTCCTGGATGACATCCCCGAAGAAGAAGTTTCGGAATGGGCCATGGACCTTGCCTACGATATGGACGAGTTTTTCCGGCAGCACGACCCGCAGTATGCCCTCGAGCACCCGGAGGAGCACGCGGCGAAGGAAGAAATCTACGAGAACCTTTCCGATTGCCGTATCGCCTCTCTGGAAGAAAAGCTGAAGGCGTTGGGCCAGACCCCGGAGGACTACCTTCCCTCCGAGTTGGAGAAGTTCAAAGAGGCTGTGGGCTACGAGGCATATTTGGATGTGAACCCGCAAGTGATCCGGGAGGCCATTGAAAACCCGGATCAGTCCCATGTGGACGAGATGCTGGCCTTTGCGCAACAGGCAAACCGGGAGTATGAGGCAGAGTTGTACAGCCAGCAAGCGGTGCCTACCCCGGACGACCGGGAGACCGGCGAGACGGTGCAGACCCCCAGGGGCACCTTTCATGTGACGGATATGAACCAGGAACAGATGGAGGCGGCCGGATACGGTTTCCACCACGAGTCCGAGGACGGGAAG
>JBJEYY010000056.1:0-2951 GCA_051887095.1 Faecousia sp.
CCAGTCTGAGGACTGGTTCGCAATGACAGAAAATTTGGAACGCACACTTACAAACTCCCAATTTGTCCCTCTGTCCGCAAACATGAATGAGGAGGTACATCTATGAAAATCAACTGGAAGGTAAGATTCCGCAATCCCCTGTTCTGGGCAGAGCTGGCGTCGGCCATTGTGCTGCCGGTGCTGACCTATCTGGGGCTTCGGTGGGAGGACATGACCACCTGGGCTGCCCTGGGGGCGGCCATGAAGGGCGCCCTGGGCAACCCCGTGATCCTGGTCAGCGTGGCAGTCAGCGTCTGGAACGCGGTCACCGATCCCACCACCAAAGGCATCTGCGACAGCACCCGGGCCCTTGGCTACGAAGCCCCCTCCCCCAACGCCCGGGAGGAAAAGAAGGAATAAGCCCTCCGTCATCACACCTATTTCACCCACCCGAAGGGTGGATTTCACAAAAAAACAGCTTCCTTTCGGAAGCTGTTTTTTTGTGGGGTGGGTGATGGGACTCGAACCCACGATCTTCAGAGCCACAATCTGACGCCTTAGCCGACTAGGCCACACCCACCATATTCTATTGACAGCTGAATGGCACGCCAGGAGGGACTCGTTCGCAGAGGAGCCGCTCGGTCAACCCCTCGCGGGAAACAGTCCACCGGACTGTTTCATTGAAATTTTCGAGTCCTGACAGCTTTGCACAAGCATTTGGGGCGGTGCGCCTGCGTGCGACTTCCGAAGAAATGGCACGCCAGGAGGGACTCGAACCCCCGACCTACTGCTTAGAAGGCAGTTGCTCTATCCAGCTGAGCTACTGGCGCGTATCGATGGAGCGGGTGACGGGAATCGGACCCGCGTATCCAGCTTGGAAGGCTGGTGTTCTACCATTGAACTACACCCGCGAAAGAGCATGATCCGGCCGATTCAGCCAGTAAATTCTAGCACAGATTTTTCCCGATGTCAAGGGCAAACCGGGATTTTTTCCGGCGCTCCGGAAACCGTGCCCCAATATCTCGCCTTCAGGCCATCGGCTTTCGTAAGCCGGTCGTCAAATTGGTGTTTGGTGGCTTCGTCTCAAGTTTTCTGTCATTGCGAACCAGCGCGCCGGCTTCAGTGGCAATCCCCCGGTTAGAGGGAAAATGTATCGAAATGTTCCCAGAAGAAGGAGGATTATTGCGATTTTTGGTGGTAATCGTCACCTGATTCCTTTCAACCGGGGGATTGCCACGCCAGTTTGCGAACTGGCTCGCAATGACAGCATATATTCGACAAACACCAATTTGTCAGACTGCAGCGTACTATTATTGTCAAGATTACCCGTCCGCCGGGCCCATTTTCCGGAGTTTTTCCAGAACCTCCTGAAAATATTCCGGCAGCGGAGCAAAGACCATCACGGGTCTTCCGTCCCTGGGGTGGCGGAAGCACAGGGCGCTGGCGTGGAGGCACTGGCTGTCCTGGCCCAGCTCTGCCTTCTTATGACCGTAGACCGTGTCCCCCAGCAGGGGGTGGCCGATGTGCGCCATGTGGACCCGGATCTGGTGGGTGCGGCCGGTTTCCAGCTTGCAGCGGATATGGGTATAGCCCCGGAACCGCTCCACCACCTCCCAGTGGGTCACGGCGCTCTTGGAGCCCCGCAGGGTCACGCACATTTTCTTCCGGTCCGTGGGATGGCGGCCGATGGGGGCATCCACGGTGCCGGTATCCTCCCGGAAGCTGCCGCAGACGATGGCATCGTAGGTCCGGGCCATGGTGTGGTCCTTCAGCTGGGAGGCCAGCACCGTGTGGGCCAGATCGTTCTTGGCCACGGCCAGAAGCCCCGAGGTATCCTTGTCAATCCGGTGGACGATGCCCGGGCGCAGCTCCCCGTTGATGCCGGAAAGGCTGTCCCCCTTGGCGTACAGCAGACCGTTGACCAGGGTGTCCTCCTGGTGCCCCGCGGCGGGGTGCACCACCAGGCCCTTGGGCTTGTTGATGACCAGCACATCCTCGTCCTCATACACGATGTCCAAGGGGATGTCCCGGGCAGGGATATCCACGGGCTTTGCGTCGGGAATGGTAAACTCCACCCGGTCGCCGGGGTTTAAGCGGTCATTCTTCCTGCCGGGTCTGCCGTTGAGGGTGACCTGTCCCTGCTCAATGAGCTTTTGGGCCGCGGAGCGAGTCAGCCCGGAGCCCCGGGACAGGAAGGCGTCCAGGCGCTCCCCGGCGCTGTCAGCGGTGAGGATCATTTCTTCTCATCCTTCCAGAAGGGTTTGTTCCAGAAAACCAGGTGCACCATCAGGGCGATACAGCCGCAGGTGATGAAGCAGTCCGCCACATTGAACACGGGAAAGTCCATGAACAGCGTTTCGATCATGTCCACCACGTAGCCCAGCCGCAGCCGGTCAATCATATTCCCCAGGCCCCCGCCGTAGATGGCCGCGATGCAGAAGCGTTCGAACCGGGTGAAGGGCAGCTTCTTATGGAAATACTCCCACCCCAGCCAGACGGTGAAGAGGAGGAAAATCAGGGCAAAGAGCCACTGCATCCCCTCGAAGCTGGAAAAGGCCGCCCCGGTGTTGCGCACGTAGGTAAGCCCCACCACCCCGGGCAGCACCGCAATGTGCTCGTAGAGGGGAATGAAGCGCACGGTAAGATATTTCGCAATCTGATCCAGCACCACCACCCCGGCGGTCACCAGAAAATAGGAAAAAAGCTGCATGGCAAATCCTCCTGAAAAATACACTTTATCATAGCATGCCGCGCAGGAAAAGTCAAACCGGGGAACAATTGACAATGCGGAACCGGCAAATCCTGGCAGCCCGTCATCCCGGGTTCCCCCTTTCCGCCGTGGCGGAAATGTGGTATACTTATAACATCACAATCCGCTGAAAACAGCGCAGCGACAAATTGTTGTTTGTCGAATATATTCTGTCATTGCGAGCCAGTTCGCAAACTGGCGTGGCAATCCCCCGGTTGAATGG
>JBJEYY010000057.1:0-15663 GCA_051887095.1 Faecousia sp.
GAATTCCCCTCGCTATGCTGGGTATAGGGTAACTTTCGGCATTTTCACAAATTTGATCATTTATAGGTTGAAAGCAGGACAAAGGCGGGAAATCACGCTGGCATTTTGAAAGAAGGAAATCGGAATGGATAGGGAACCCTCCGAATACAAACGGGTGGATGCCGCACGGTGGGGCCTATTGCCGGACACTTTTCGCGACGTGACCGGTTTGTTTCAGACAATGTTGGAATCCAACCGGGACAGCACAGAATTTGTCCTGCGTCCTGGGCGATATGATTTTTTTCCCGGAATCAGCAAGCCGGAGGCTGTTTGCCCTGTCCAACAGTGATGAGGACGGGCCCAGAGTGTGTTCCCTGATTCTGGAGGATATGCATCGGGTGATCCTGGAGGGAAACGGATCCAGGTTTGTTTTCCACGGGCAGTTGATGCCGATTACCGTAAACCGATGCAGGGGTGTGCTGCTGAAAGGAATCACAATCGACTGGGAGATACCGCTCTCGGCAGAGGGGACCGTCACCTTCTCCTGTGATACGTACACAGACCTGGCGATCGAGGAAGCGATGTTTCCCCACACTGTGCGGGATGGAAAACTGATCTTCCTGGGGGAGAACTGGGTGCAGCCCCTTTGGCCCGCAGGACACATCGAGTTTGACACTGCCGGGCAGGTGGTGGCGTATCAGAGGGGAGACCGGTTCCCGCTGACGAGCCAGGAGCAGCTGAGCGATGGCAGGGTGCGCTTCTGGGGAGACTTTGCGGGGAAAAACCCAAAGGTGGGGAATGTGGTGGTTCTGCGGCATGGGCGCAGACTCCATGCCGGGGTTTTCCTGAACGAGTGTGAGGATATCACGCTGGAGGGGATCACGCTGCATGGCAGCGGAGGCTTGGGCGTTCTTGCCCAGTTTTCCAAGGAACTGCGCTTTTGTGGGGTTTGTGTCACCCCAAACCGGCAGCTGGGACGGCAGTTTGTATGCGGGCATGATGATGGCATCCATCTGTCCAACAACAGCGGAAGGATTACCATTGAAAAATGCTGCTTCCAGGGGCTTATGGATGACCCGGTGAACCTTCACGGAACATCCGCGCGGCTGGAGAAAATAATTGACCGGTTTACCCTCGAAGGGAGATTTGCCCATCCACAGTCCAGGGGCTTTCCGTGCTGGGCCCGGGAGGGACAGCGGATTACCTTCATGGATCCTGAAACAATGGAAGTGATTGGACAGGGGACGGCGGCGGAATACCGGCTGTGTACTCCGGATACCTTTCGCCTGACCATGATAGAGCCGGTGCCGGAGCATGTACGCCCGGGGAATGCTATGGAAAACATCGGCAATACCGCTTCCCTGGTTTGCCGGAATAATCACTTCGGCGGGTGCAGAGCAAGAGGCCTGCTGGTATGCACACCCAAGCCGGTTCTGGTGGAGGGAAATCTTTTTGAATCCTCCGGGGCGGCCATCCTCATTGCCGGGGATGCCAGCGACTGGTATGAGTCCGGAAGCTGCGGTGAGGTAAGCATCCAGAATAATTTCTTCTCGGATTCTTGCCTGACTTCTGCCTACGAGGGAGGGGACGCGATCATTACCATCCGTCCACACATTACCCATCCGGCCCGGGAAAAGCCCTATCACCGCAATATCCAAATTTGCGGGAACCTGTTTCATACCTCGGATGCGCCGGTGCTCTACGCGAAAGCCACGGCCGGACTGGAATTCCGGTACAACAGGATTTTTAGGAGCCACAGGTATCCGCCCTGGAACAGTGGGAAAAGTATGTTTTCCTTTGACAGCTGTACGGGCGTGGCCCTGGAAGGGAACGCCTGTGTGGGACAGGTGCTGGGAAAAGCAATCGCAATCTCCGGAATGGAACCGGAGGACATTCATGAGAATGAGAATTTGAAATTACCGATTTTACGTTCGGACACGGAGGAAAATGAAAATGGAATTTAAGCCGAATTATCAGAATATTGTTGACGCGGCTCAAAACCGGGTGCCCCAGAGGCTTCCGCTGTATGAGCATATCATCAGCTGGACCGTGATGGAGGAGATTTTGGGGGAGCCCTTTGCCCACCTGTATCAGGAGGATAAGGACAAGTTCTTCTCTTACTATTGCCGGTTCTTCCGGGAGATGGGCTACGATACGGTTTCCTTTGAGGGGTGTATTACCGATGTCCTTCCCGGGGGAGGCGCTCTGGGCGGACATAAGAAGGGTGCCATCCAATCCTGGGAGGATTATGAAAAATACCCCTGGGATCAGGTGGAGCAGCTCTACTTTGACACCTATGGACCTGCCTTTGAGGCTCTGCGCCGGAATATGCCGGAGGGGATGAAGGCCATCGGCGGTGTGGGTAACGGCGTTTTCGAATGTGTTCAGGATCTGGTGGGGTACATGGATCTTTGCTTTCTCCGGGTGGATGAGCCGGAGCTGTACGAGGCCCTGTTCCACAGGGTGGGTCAGATGATTCATTCTATTTGGAAACGGTTTCTTCGGGAGTATGGGGATATCTATTGCGTGTGCCGGTTTGGGGATGATCTTGGCTTTAAGTCCGCTCCTCTGCTGGCTGCGGAGGATATCCGAACCCTGATTATCCCGGAGTATAAGCAGATTATTGAATCTGTACACCAAGCCGGAAAGCCGTTCCTGCTGCACTCCTGCGGCTGCATTTTCTCTGTTATGGAGGATCTGATCGCCGCGGGCATTGACGCCAAACACTCCAACGAGGATCAGATTGCCCTGTTCCCGGAATGGGTGGAGCGGTACGGCGACCGGATCGGTAACTTCGGCGGAATTGACACGGACGCGGTCTGCCGCCTGCCCAAAGAGGAAATGGAAGTCTATATCCGGAACGTGGTGGAGCAGTGCCAGGGTCACGGAGGCTTCGCCTTCGGCTCCGGAAATTCCATCCCGGACTATGTGCCGGTGGATCAGTATTTGCATATGGTGAAAACTGTTCGCCGTCTGCGGGGCGAAAATATCTAGGAGGATCGGACGATGACTGGAAAAGAGCGTATTAGCAGAATCCTTCGCCATGAGCCGGTGGATCGGGTGGCGCTGTACGAGCACTTTTGGGTCGATACGCAGAAGGCCTGGACGGAGCAGGGACATCTGAAGCCGGGAGAAAACATGACGGATCACTTTGGGTTCGACATGGACGAGTGCTGGGCTTTCAATATGACCGCGGATCTGGACTTTGAGCCCAAGGTGGTGGCGGAAACCGAGGATACCATTACCTTCCTGGACGGAAACGGGGCGGTGCTGAAGCGGCACAAGCTCCACGATACCACCCCGGAGCATGTGGACTTCACGGTGAAGGAGCGGGAGGACTGGGAGAAGGTCAAGCCCCTTCTTCTCAACCCGGACAGACGGCGTATTGACTTTGAGAGCTACCGACGGGTGAAGCGGGAGTGCCAGGAGGCGGGACGGTTCTTCGTGTGGAGCGGCGTCAATGTATTTGAGTGCATGCATCCGCTGTGCGGGCATGAGAACCTGCTGATCGGTATGGCCCTCAATCCGGATTGGGTGCGGGATATGTCCATGACCTACGCCCGGCTGATTGTGGAACTGCAGAAGATTCTGTTTGAAGAGGAGGGCTACCCGGACGGAATCTGGTACTATGAGGATATGGGTTACAAGGGAAGCCCCTTCATGCTGCCGAAAATGTACTGCGATATTCTGCAGCCGGCCCACAAGTACACCATTCAGTATGCCAAGAGTCAGGGCCTGCCGGTGATCATGCATTCCTGCGGATTTGTGGAGCCGCTGCTTCCGCACATGATCGATGCGGGTATTGACTGCCTTCAGGCCATGGAGGTAAAGGCAGGCATGGATCTTGTGAAGCTTCATGAACAATTCGGTGACCGGATCAGTTTTATGGGCGGGATTGATGTGCGGGCCCTGTATTCCAATGACCGTGAGCAGATCGATGCGGAGCTGGAAAAAAAGCTGCCCGCAGCCAAGCAGGGGTATAACTATGTTCTGCACAGCGACCATTCGATTCCCAAGACCGTGGATTATGATACTTATCGGTATTTTATCCGGAAGGGCCTGGAGCTGGGAAGCTATGAAACAGAGGAGGAACGCAGATGAAGCAGCCGTATTTGCCGGAACCGATGCTGGACGAAGTGCTGGCGGCCTATGATTTCCCGGAAACCCTGGTGGGGGCGGTTCGCTATGGATGCGGACACATCAACGAAACCTTCTGCGTCCTGTGTCAGCCCAAGGAGGGGGACTGCGTTCGGTATATCCTGCAGGGCCTGAGCAGTGCCGCCTTCCCGCATCCCGAGGAGCTGATGGAGAATTTCGTGGGAATCACCGACTACCTTCGCGAACAGATTGTACGGTGCGGCGGCGACCCGAAACGGGAAACCCTGTCTGTGGTGAAGACCAGGGAAGGAAAGGACTATTATACCGATTCCGAAGGCCGGGTCTGGCGTGTGATGCCATTTATCGAGAACACCGACTGTTTCCAATCCGCCACCGAAGAGTTGTTTGAGGCATCTGCCCGGGCATTTGGCCGGTTTCAGTATATGCTTCGGGATTTCCCGGCCCAGACCCTCCATGAAACCATTGTGGATTTTCACAATACCGAGCAGCGTTTCCGGAACTTCGAAGCCGCATTGGCCGCGGACAGGCTGAACAGGGCGAAGGACATTCAAAAGGAAATTCAGTTTGTACTGGATCGGAAGCAGGACTGCTCCGTGGCTATGGAGGCTCTGCGCGCCGGCAAGCTTCCGCTGCGGGTAACCCACAACGATACCAAGCTCAACAATATTCTGATTGACCGGGACAGCGGTCAGGGAATCTGTGTCATCGATCTGGACACCACCATGCCGGGACTTTCGATCAATGATTTCGGGGATTCCATCCGCTTTGGAGCGAATCACGCCGCAGAGGATGAAAAGGATCTGAGCAAGGTGAATTTCGACCTGGGACTGTATGAGGTGTTTACCAGGGGCTTCCTGGAAGGAGCCCAGGGGAGTCTTACTGGGGAGGAGCTGGAGTATCTGCCCTGGGGCGCCAGACTGATGACCCTGGAATGCGGCATTCGCTTCCTGACGGACTATTTGGAGGGAGATCATTATTTCCATGTCAGCCGGCCGGAGCACAACCTGGACCGCTGCCGGACGCAGTTTAAACTGGTGCGGGATATGGAGGAACAGTTTGAGGCAATGAAGGCCGTAGTGGCAAAGTATTCCTAAGAGGGCACCTCTATAAACTACCTTTTTGGGTTTTGGGCGGATCTTTTGCCCCAACAATGCGTTTTGAAAAGTCCGCAATACATCCAGTATTCCGGACTTTCCAAAACTTTTGTTTGAACAAAATCTCTCGCCCAAAACACCAAAAAGTAGTTTTTAGAGGTTGCCAAGAATTTATAAAAGGGACTGCAGCGTAATGAAAGCTACGCCGCAGTCCCTTTTCCTCGGATAACAAGTGCTGGAAGCAGCCAAGAAGGCAGCTTTCGGGGTCATTCGGCGCAAAGGGTGGGTCTGCGACATACAATGGCATACTGAGGCAAAGAAAGGAGTGCATTGTATGCTTCACACATCCGAGTTTCCTGCAGAAAGGGAAGTGCGTACCTTTGATGTCGAAGCAATTTCAGTTCCCATTGTGTACAACAAATACGGGGATCACGACCCCAACGGGATGCTGTACGTGTTGGCCAGGGATTCCCGGCGAATTCAGGAAAAAGCAAAGGAAAACTTTTGCCTAGACCCGCCCCAGCCCTATGAGGAGGTGCGGCCGTTGGTGCTTCGGGCCAATGTGGGGGATGAAATCCACGTCAACTTCCGCAATCGGCTCAGCCGCAGGGCCTCCATCCATGTTCAGGGGCTGCGCTATAACGTGCTGTCCTCTGACGGGGCCAATGTGGGGCTGAATCCCGATACCACCACTGCGGATGTAATCCGGTACACCTGGTATGCCGACCGGGAGGGCGTGTTCCTGTTCTCTGATCTGGCCGATCCCCGTGGCAGCGAGGAGGGCACCAATGTTCATGGCCTGTTTGGCGCGATCATCGTGGAGGCGGCGGAGTCGGAATGGTTTGACCCGGTTACCGGAGAACCTCTGGAAAGCGGTTTGTTTGCGGACATTTACAATCCCGCCCAGCCCGCGTTCCGGGAATACGCGGTGTTTTTCCACGATGAACTGGAGATTCTGAATGCCCAGGGCCAGCCGCCGGCGGACCCCCACACGGGGCTTCCCAGCGCGACAACAGCCATCAGTTACCGTTCGGAGCCCATGCGGAACCGTCTGCCGCTGGATCACCATGGGAATCCAGCGGATATTGATGAGGACATCTCCATGAGCTCCTGGGCCTATGGAGATCCGGCTCCCCCGATTCTGAAGGCCTATGTGGGCGATCCGTCCAAGATCCGTCTGATCCATGGCGGGGTAAAGGAGACCCACGTGTTCCACCTGCACAACCATCAGTGGCGAAAAGAGGTTGACGATTCCCGCTCCACCATCATCGATTCCGTCTCCATCGGTCCACAGGAATGCTTTACCCTGGATATCCTGTACGGTGCCGGGAGCCTGAATGGGATGATCGGAGACGCCATTTTCCACTGCCATCTGTATCCCCATTTCCACGAGGGAATGTGGACGCTGTGGCGGGTGTTTGACCGCCTGCAGCGGGGTGGGGACACCTATCCGGATGGGACGCCGATCGAACCCCTCCAGCCCCTGCGGGACCGCCCGCTGCCGCCGGAGAAGGATGAATGGCATCCTGGGTATCCGAATTTCATCAATGGAATCTTCCCCCAAGAGCCGTCCCAGCCGCCGCTGGGCATTCTGACGGCGGAGGAGGAAAACAAGATCGACCCCACGACTTTGGAGGAGGCGAACTTCGTCCCGGATTTTGCTCCCGGCGCGCTGTACACCTCCACCTGCCCCTGCCATGCGGCTTGTGATGTCAAGGTGTTTGAAATCGCAGCGGTACAGGCGAAGCTCGTTTACAACCGCTTCGGCTGGCATGACCCCCAGGGGCGCTTTTTCGTGCTGAAGGAGGAAATCGAGAAGTACGGCAATCTGGAAAACTATCTATCCAAGGTCGAATGCGGGCAAATCCGTCCGGAACCGCTGGTGATTCGTGCCAACGCGGGGGACTGTATTGAGGTGCGCTTTACCAACCTCTTACCCGAGTATATCGAGGAAAGCCCTTTTCAGATGCGCACCCTGACGGATATTGTAGGCTATCACATCCATCTGGTGAAATTCGACACCATTGTTTCCGACGGATCAGCCAACGGCTGGAATAACATTGCCGGGGCGCGGCAGTATGAAACCCTGATCGAGCGGTTCTTTGCCAATGAGGAACTGCATACAGTCTTTTTCCATGACCACCTGTTTGCCAACATGCACCAGCAGCATGGTCTGTTCGGCGCGCTGATCGTCGAGCCTGCCGGGGCGGAATTTCTGGATCCCCACACCTTATGCCCCATCGCCTGCGGCACACAAGCGGTGATCCGCAGGAAGGACGGCACGGCATTCCGGGAGTTTGCCCTGTTCGTCCATGATTTTGCCCTGCTGTTTGACGGAGAAGGAAAGCCGCTGAATCCGCCGGAGCAGCCCGGCTCCCACGACGATCCTGGAGTCATGGGGTTCAACTACCGCTGCGAGCCCATGCCGGAACGGCTGAAATGCAGGGAAGACCCGTCGCACATCTTCTCGTCTCTGACCTACTGGGACCCCGCCACGCCGATTCTGGAAACCTACCCCGGTGAGGAGCTGGTGATCCGCCTGCTGGATGGGGCCCACGAGGAGCAGCACGCCTTCAACATTGTGGGCATGTCCTGGGAAAAGGAGATTACCAACCCGGATTCCCCGATTGTGGCTGCCCAGACCATAGGTATTTCGGAAGTCTTCAATCTCCGTATTGCCCAGCCCTACGCTGCCGGAGATTATCTGTACTACAGCGGCAGTGTGGATGATGTGTGGCTGGGGCTTTGGGGGATTATCCGGGCCTATGCCGAGCCCCGGAGGAGCCTTCCGCTCCTGTGCGGAAAGCAGGAAACAAAGCTCTGCCTGACACCGCCCACCGGGGCCTGCATCCGCAAATTTGAGATTGCGGCGATCCAAAAGGATTTGGAATACAACCGCTATGGGGACCATGATCCGGATGGACTGCTGTTTGTACCGCTGAACGAGGTTGAGGACATCCGCTGCGGCAGGAAGCGGCCCATCCCGCTGATCCTCCGGGCCAACGCCGGGGATTGGATTGAGGTGACGCTGCACAACCTGTTTGATAAAAAAGTGCCCTATTTCGATTATCCATCCGTGCCGCTGGATCTGCGGCACAGGCCCTCCAACCGGGTATCGCTGAATCCCCAGTTTCTGCAATACGACCCGGTGAGATCCTCCGGCTTGAACGTGGGGTACAATGACATGGAGCAAACGGTCGCTCCCGGGAATACGATCAAATATCTGTGGCATGCCGACAGGGAATACGGGGCTTGTCTGCTTCGCTCTTTCGGCGATCTGCGAAACCACAAATATCACGGCCTGTTCGGCGCAATCATCATCGAGCCTGCCGGAGCAAAGTACTTCCGGACGTTCAGCATTACGGAGCAAAACCATGAGGTGCAGTCGATCATTACGGCTCCGGGGGAAAAGACCTTCCGGGAATTTGTCCTGTTCGCACACAACGGAATCCGTATGTTGGATCAGGAGGGGAACCTGGTTAAAACCACGGAGGAGGGGGAACCCCACGGTGCCCATGGCGGTGTGGATCATGAGGATACCGGGGAGAAGGGCTTCAATTACCGCTCCGAACGGTTCTATAACCGCTTCAAGCGGGTGCCGCTGGTTTTCAAGCTCTTCGATTCCATGACCCATGGGGACCCGGCTACACCGGTGCTCACCGCTTATACCAAGGAGCGGGTCCTGATTCGCTACCTGATGCCCGGGGATAAACCCAGAAACACTGTGTTCCTGATCCATGGTCATGAATGGCTGGAGCAGCCTGAAAACCCACTGTCCAATGTGGAGGCAGTGAAAGGGGCTGTCAGTGTGGGCAATGTTTACAATCTGGAGCTGCTGGGCGGCGCTGCCGAATGCCCCGGGGATTATCTGTACCGTTCCGGAGCCCTGCGATGGGATGTGGAGTCCGGCATGTGGGGAATCCTTCGGATTAAAATGCGGACGATCTTCTACCACTGTGCTTCCTGCTGCCGGAAGCTTGGGCAATGGTGGGATAAGCTGCTGCCTTGATTTTCTGTGGGATTGCTTTGAAATAAGAGGACGGGAATCGACCGCCGCAGCGCAAAAAAAAGCAGGGAAGTCTGTTGGAAGGATGGACTTCTCTGCTTTACATCTATATTTTTGACACATTTATCTGGATTTGCCGCCTATCGGGAAGGCATAGAAAGGCGTACAATACTTATAACATACGAATGGAGCATGGAAAGTCTAATGAATATGGAAAAGCAGGCGACGGAGCGGAATACCTGTCCATGCAGGCGGGTGAATTGTCCCAGGCATGGTGACTGTGCGGCTTGCAGAGAACACCATCACACATCCAAACGCAAGCTGCTGACCTACTGCGAAAAGCTGGAGCGAAAAGCACAGCGAAAAAAAAGAAAAACAGGCGAAATAATCAGGGAGAAGAATGCTGTTATGAAAATTACGATTATTCACGGTCAGAGCCATGAGGGAAGCACCTGTATGGTGGCCAGGGAGCTTGCCAATAAGGTCGGCGGGGAGATCCGGGAGTTTTTTCTGCCCAGAGATTTTAGTAGGCCCTGCCTTGGCTGCTATACCTGCTTCAAAACCGATCTTACACACTGCCCGCATTACAAAGAACTTAAGCCGCTGGTGGAGGCGATTCTGGAAGCGGATCTGCTGATCCTGGAAAGCCCTGTGTATGTGTACCATGCCACAGGGCAGATGATGAGTTTTTTGGATCATTTCGGAACCTGGTGGGTGATCCACCGGCCCCTGGCGGAGATGAGCCGGAAGCAGGCCGTTGCCATATCCACTGCCGCCGGCGGAGGAATGAAAAGCACTGCCCGGGACATGGCTGACAGCCTGCAGATGTGGGGCATTCGCAAGGTATACAGGCTGGGCTTTGGGGTTCAGGCGCTGAAGCCGGATGAAATCCCGGAGAGAATCCTGCACAGTATTCACCGGAAAACGGATCGTCTGGCACGCCGGATCCGGAAGAACGCCGGAAAGCGCGGGTGTAATGGCCGCGCAAAAAAGTGGTTCACCCTGATGCGGTTTGCCCACAATCATTTTCCACCCATGGAACCGGACTACAGCTACTGGGAAATGCAAGGCTGGCATGGTGGAAACAGACCCTGGCGCGGCGTCTGAGTGTGCAGATTCGATCTGCGGACCGTGCTTCGGAAGCTGCAAGCACAATTGTCTATTCTGTCCGATGCGGGTGCCGGTCCGGACCCAAATTATCCATAGCCGCATAGGATGGATATGGGGCGATGAAATGAAGCACAACGCATGTCCGAATGCTGCCGCGCGGCTCTGCGGGGACAGGGACCATCCGACGGTGCGCGGAATTGTGAGGTTTTACCAGCGGTGTGACGGGGTATTGGTTGAGGCGGAGGTGACCGGGCTTCCGCGGACGGAAACCGGATTCTTTGGGTTTCACATCCACCAGGGAGAAAACTGTGCCGGGGAAGGGTTTCCCAATACCGGCGGGCATTTTAACCCCGGCGAGAAAATGCATCCGAACCATGAAGGCGATTTGCCGCCGCTGCTGGGGGATTCCGGAACAGCGTATATGAAGGTACTGACCGGGCGCTTCCGTGTGGAAGAGATCATCGGCAGGACGATGATTGTTCACGTCGGGCCGGATGATTTTCATACCCAGCTATCCGGAAACGCGGGAGTCAAGATCGCCTGCGGTGTGATCAAAAGAGTATAGGAAACAGGGGCGTCGGAATCGAAAACCGACGCTCCTGCTTTTATGATCGAAAAGCACAAAAATGAAATTTACTTTTCGACTCTACTCAGGTGAACGATAAATTGTTGTTTAGCGTAGCAAAACATGCTGTCATTGCGAACCAGTCCGCAGACTGGTGTGGCAATCCCCCGGTTGAAAGGAACCAGGTAACGATTACAGCCAAAAATGGCACCGGCTCCCACTTTTACGGTCACTTTTCGGTACATTTTCCCTCTAACCGGGGGATTGCCACGCCACTTAAGCGCACTGGCTCGCAATGACAGTGTTTTTTATGCGCACAATTTCAAACAACAATTTGTCGGATTGCTGAGTTGGCTCGATTAGCGTCAAATGAAAAATGGGCATGCACTGCCAAAGAATGGAACACGTGCGTTCTATGAGGGATTTCTGGAACAAAAACCGATGCATTGGGCACACTACATAGACACCGGGATGCCTGCTTGTAAAAAGGAAAAAAGAATGCTATGCTGAAAGCAGGCTGGAAGAAAGAAGCCCGGAAGACAATAAGGAGGATGGAAATGGCGAACCGACTGAAACAGGAAAAATCGCCGTATCTCATGCAGCATGGGGAGAATCCCGTAGATTGGTATCCCTGGTGTGAGGAAGCGTTCCGGAGGGCGGCGCAGGAGGACAAGCCGGTTTTCTTAAGCATCGGGTATTCCACCTGTCACTGGTGTCACGTAATGGCCCATGAATCCTTTGAGGATCCGGAGGCGGCGGACCTCCTGAACCGGGAATTCATCAGCATTAAGGTAGATCGGGAGGAGCGGCCGGATATTGACGCGGTGTATATGGCCGTGTGTCAGGCCATGACCGGCTCCGGCGGCTGGCCGCTGACGATCCTTATGACATCGGAGCAGAAGCCCTTCTTTGCGGGAACTTATTTCCCTAAGCGCGGCGGCTATGGCCGATACGGCTTGATAGAGCTGCTGGAGCGGGTGGCCGAACTCTGGAAAAACAACCGGGAGGAATTGCTGCGGGCGGGCAATCAGATTACTGCGGCCATCCACCAGAATCCGGGGAACAATGCTCGCGAGCCGGACCGCCAGCTTGTGGAGCGCTCCTATGGGCAATTGGCAAAGCGGTTTGACCATAAATGGGGCGGCTTTGGGGGAGCGCCGAAGTTCCCAACACCCCACAATCTGCTTTTTCTCCTGCGGTATGCCGGAATAACACAGGAGCCCAACGCAATGAAAATGGCGGAGATCACCCTGGAGGAGATGGCAAGAGGCGGTATCTTTGACCAGATCGGCGGAGGCTTTTCCCGGTATTCCACGGACGAAATGTGGCTGGTTCCTCATTTTGAGAAGATGCTCTACGACAACGCCTTGCTGTTGATTGCCTATGTCAAAGCCTTTCAGCACACCAAAGGGGAATGCTTTGCGGATACTGCCCACCGAACCGCCCGGTATATTCTGCGGGAGCTGACCGGTGAAGAGGGCGGCTGCTATTGCGGTCAGGACGCGGACAGCGACGGTGTGGAAGGAAAGTATTATGTTTTTTCCCCGGAGGAAGTCGAAAAGGTTCTGGGGAAGACGGACGGCGAAGAATTCTGCCGCCTGTATGGGATTACTTCGTCCGGCAACTTTGAGGGGCAGAGTATTCCAAACCGAATTCACATATGGGAGACTGGTTGGGATCTGAACGATCCCCGGCTGAAAAAGCTGTATGACTACCGCCTGACGCGAGCGAGGCTTCACAAGGATGATAAGATTCTGCTTTCCTGGAATGCATGGGCCATGATCGCGCTGGCAAAGGCGGGGCAGGTTTTGGAGGAACCCTCTTATCTGGACGCGGCAATCCGCATTCATGATTTTATCGAAGGGAAAATGCTGACGGAGCATGACCGCCTGTATCTGCGCTACCGGGATGGGGAGGCGGCCTACAGGGGGCAGCTGGAGGATTATGCGGTATATGCCCTTGCCCTGCTGGAACTGTACCGGGTTACCTTCGATGTAAAGTTTCTGCAATCCGCAATCCATCGGGCAGAGCAGATGGTGGAATTATTTGAGGATAAGCAGAACGGAGGCTTCTATATGACTGCTTCCGATGCAGAGCAGCTGATTGCCCGCCCGAAGGAGACCTATGACGGCGCGATGCCCTCGGGAAACTCCGTGGCAGCAATGGTACTGCAAACCTTGGCATCCCTGACGGGGGAACCGGAATGGATGGAGGAAGCAGACAGACAGCTATCCTTCCTGGCTGGGGAAATCGGGGAGTATCCTTCTGCCAGCTGCTTTGGTGTGCTGGCTATGATGGATGCGCTGTATACCCATCAGGAACTGATATGTGTTTCAAATGACGCTCTGCCCGATGAATTGCGGGGATACCTGAAAGATCATCCGGCGGATGATCTGCAGGTGCTTCTGAAAACCAGGGAGAACGCAGAACTTCTTGCGCAGTGCGCATCGTTTACCAAAGACTACCCCATCCCCGTGAAGGGGGCCATGTATTATCTCTGCGAAAACGGCGCTTGTAAAGCACCTGTACAGGATTTCTCACAATTGAATCTATGAATACTGAGGGAAGACCGGATGGTTTTCCCTCAGTATTCATACTCAAAAGCGGCATTGTCGGCTTCTCGCTGAAGCAGCACGGTGCCGTTTCCCTCAAAACGGTAGCAGACCTTGCAGGAAGGATGCTCGTGGATTGTCCGAACCATATCCCCATCCACGGGAGCTCGCAAGGGATGTCCGTATCTGTCCTGGGGGCTGACTGTCAGGATGAAACCGCCCTGGCGGACGATGATTTCATCGGCACTAATTTTGTCCGCCTTGGCGCCCAGATAGGTGGCAAGGCGGTATTCTTTTCCCTGGGTAAGCACAATACCGATAATGCCGGTGAAATGAAATCCGCCCAGCGGGATTTCCGCGACGGAAAGCATCAGAGCGCCGTCCGGGAAACTGCACTGTGTCCAGGCGTATTTCCTGGGAAACGAATACCCACGGTCCCCCTCCATATAGCCGACGGCATTCTGAAAAACGTAAGGTGTCCCATTGATCATAAGCCCTCCATCCACTGTATGCCGCATACTGTAAACGCTGTGTCGGCACTGCAGGAAGGGGACATACCGGAATGGGCCCATGATATCATACCGGATCGGTGTAAGCTCGCCGAACCGAAGAAACCCTGCAGCATGGAGCGTCGGTGTGCGGATGTCCAGGGTGATGCCCTCGGTTCCAAACCGATTCCCGGCGATGCAAACCTGATTGCCCCGTTTGCGAAAATCGGAGTAGGAAAATGGTGCGTAAAAGGACTGGGTATCGGTAATCAGCTGGATGGCGCTGTAACCGGACGTTTTCGTCCGGTGGACAGATGGGATGATGGCGAGTGTTTGATGATCGGACTGACAGCGAAAATACCAGCCGCAGAAATAGGTGCGCATTCACAAACCTCCCGGAATCAACTGGGAGTATTGTTCCCAATTTGATGGGTAGTTTAGACGCCAACTTCAGGTGCAGAGCAGCGTTTCCGGAGTTGAAGCGGATTCAGGATGTTCCGGCCTGTGTGAGCAGCCATGTTCGCTTCAGAAAGTCACGGCATTCCCGGTGATGAAAAATATGGCTTGACATTGAGAGCGTGGTAGGATATACCTATTCTGAAGGACGCTCAGAACAAACCGGAATCCTGTCGCAGTTGACCCGTTTTCGGAGTATCTGGGCACTGTGAATTTATGAAGGAGGATCACTATGGGAGCAACTGTGTATTTTACCCGAACCATTACCCCGGAAAAGGTTTTGGAGCTTTACAATTTGGTTGGGAAAGCCCTGCCGGGTAAGGTGGCTGTAAAGGTTCATTCGGGTGAGAAAGGAAATCAGAATTTTATTCGCCCTGATTTCTGGAAGCCGATGATCGACGCGGTGGGCGGAACCGTCGTGGAGTGCAACACCGCTTATCCCGGCGCCCGGAATACGACGAAAAAGCACAGAAAGCTGCTCACGACCCACGGCTGGGATAGCAGCTTTCCTGTGGATCTGCTGGATGCGGAGGGGCCGGATCTGGAGCTGGAAATTCCCAACGGGAAGGTGATTCGGAAAAATTTTGTTGGGAAGGACATGGCCGCTTATGACTCCATGCTGGTGCTGTCCCATTTTAAGGGACATCCCATGGGAGGCTACGGCGGAGCGCTGAAGCAGATTTCCATCGGGGTTGCCTCTTCCTATGGGAAAGCCTATATCCACGGCGCCGGAAATCCAAGAAAAATCTGGACTTCCGACCATGATTCCTTCCTGGAGGCCATGGCGGACGCGGCAGGTTCCGTGGTGGAGTATTTCCACGGGAATCTGGTCTATATCAATGTGATGAAGAATATGAGCGTGGACTGCGACTGCTGTTCCATTGCGAAGGATCCCTGCATGGAGGATATTGGAATTCTGGCGTCCGTGGATCCTATTGCCATTGATCAAGCCTGCGTGGATCTGGTATATGCCTCCTCCGACCTGGGGAAGGAGAAGCTGGTGGAACGCATCGAGAGCCGGAACGGAATCCATACCATCGAGGCCGCGGCGGCTCTGGGCTACGGTTCCCGGGAATATACCCTGGTTGAAGTTTGAGCCCTATCAAAAACAGGATCCCGGCGGGAAGAACCGATGGGATCTGATTTTTTGAAGTGGGATCTGAAAACCTGGATTTAGGCTTTCGGCTTTTGTAAGCACTCTGACGAATTGTTGTTTGGCGGTATCTATTCAGCACCCCGTAAAAATTTGTAGAAATACACAACGGAGATTCTAAAATCGTCCTATAGGCGTCGC
>JBJEYY010000058.1:0-2928 GCA_051887095.1 Faecousia sp.
TACCGGGTCGGATTCCCACCGACTATATATTCCGCACCGAACCGGCGCACACCTCCGAACGTTTGTTTTATTATAACACATTTGTTTGTATACATCAACAGGAATTTTTTGTTGCCCCCAACGGCTCCATCTGCTATAATCAGCAATAATAGTACGATAAATTGTTATTTGAAAGGGCACGTTACAAATTACCTGTCATTGCCACGAAAAATGCTGTCATTGCGAACCAGTCCGCAGACTGGTGTGGCAATCCCCCGGTTTGAGGGGAAATGTGTCGAAAAGCACCCAGAAAAGCGGGGGTTGTTACGGTTCTTGGTGGTAATCGTTATCTGGTCCCATTCAACCGGGGGATTGCCACGCCAGTTTGCGAACTGGCTCGCAATGACAGCGTTTTTTTTTGAATGCGCACCTGTAAACAACAATTTGTCGCTCTATAAATTCCCCCCTGGAGGCCCGTTATGACAAGATACAAATGTCTGGTGCTGGACCACGATGACACCGTGGTCCAGAGTGAAAAAACCATCGGTTACCCCTTCTTCTGTTACATTCTGGACAAGTTCCGCCCGGGGCAGACCGTCACCCTGGAACGCTTCGCCCGGGACTGTCACGAGCTGGGCTTCGCAGAAATGTGCCGCAAACGCTGGCAGTTCACCCCCCGGGAGCTGGAGGAGGAATACCACGGCTGGATGGACTACGTCATGACCCACGTCCCCGACCCATATCCCGGCATCCGGCAGGTGATCCGGCGGCAGCGGGAGGAGGGAGGGCTTCTCTGCGTGGTGTCCCATTCCAGCGTAACCAACATCACCCGGGATTACGAAACCCACTTCGGCCTGCTCCCCGACGCCATCTATGGTTGGGACTACCCGGAGGAGCTGCGCAAGCCCAACCCCTTCCCCCTGCTGGACATTATGGAAAAATACCGTCTTTCCCCGGAGGAGCTGCTGGTGGTGGACGATATGAAGCTGGCCTGGAACATGGCTCACCCCCTGGGCGTGCAGGTAGCCTTCGCCGCCTGGGGACGGGAGGATTTTCCCGACCTCACCCGGGAAATGCGCTCCCTGTGCGACTACACCTTCAATACCCCAGAGGCCCTGGGCGCGTTCCTGTTCTCCGACGAACCACAGTCAGAGCGATAAATTGGTGTTTGGCGGTTTGCGCCACAAGTTTTCTGTCATTGCGAACCAGTCCGCAGACTGGTGTGGCAATCCCCCGGTTAGAGGGGAAATGTACCGAAAAGCACCCGAAAAAGCGGGGATTGTTGCGGTTCTTGGTGGTAATCGTTACATGGTTCCATTCAACCGGGGGATTGCCACGCCAGTGTGCGCACTGGCTCGCAATGACAGCGTATATTCGGCAAACAACAATTTGTCGCTCCGCTGCCTGTATATTCCTCTTGACAATCATGGTATAATGTCTTTACAGAACAGTCCCGGGAGGTGAGCAGTCTGGAAAAGCAATCCGTAAAAGTCATGGCCCGGAACCGGGAGGCCTATCACGAGTATTTCGTGGAGGAGGAACTGGAGGCAGGCATTGAGCTGGTGGGCACCGAGGTCAAGTCCATCCGGGCGGGCACCCTGAATCTGAAGGACGCCTGGTGCGGCATTAAGGACGGGGAAATGCTCCTCAACCAGATGCACATCTCCCCCTACGACCACGGCAACCGGTTCAACGTAGACCCCCGCCGCCCCCGCAGGCTCCTGGTGCACAAACGGGAGATCATGCGGCTCTACGGCAAGGTCAAACAGGACGGCTACGCCCTGATCCCCCTGTCTGTCTACTTCAAGGGCAGCCGGGTAAAGGTGAACGTGGGCTTGTGCAAGGGCAAGAAGCTCTACGACAAACGACAAGCCGCGGCGGAGCGCGATGCCAAGCGCCAGATCGACCGGGCTATGAAGGAGAGATATTAAATGAATCCTACTTTTAAGATCACTATGGAAAACGGGGGCGTTATCGAGGGCGAACTGTACCCCGACAAGGCCCCCCAGAGCGTTTACAACTTCATCGACCTGGCAAATCACAACTACTATGACGGCCTGATCTTCCACCGGGTCATCCCCGGCTTCATGATCCAGGGCGGCTGCCCCGAGGGCACCGGCATGGGAGGCCCCGGCTACTGCATCAAGGGCGAGTTCTTCTTCAACGGCGTGAAAAACGACCTGCGTCATAAGCGGGGCGTCCTCAGCATGGCCCGTTCCTCTTCCCCCAACTCCGCCGGCAGCCAGTTCTTCATCATGCACGCTGACGCCAAGCACTTAGACGGCCAGTACGCCGCCTTCGGCAAGGTAACCTCCGGCATGGACGTGGTGGATGCCATCGCCGCCACCCGCACCGGCCCCCAGGACCGCCCCATTGCCGAGCAGAAAATCGCCTCCATCACCGTGGATACCCACGGCGAAGTGTTCCCCGAGCCCAAGAAGCTCCCGGACCCCTACGGCAGATTCTGATTTAAGAATACCCAGGGAGTGCTCCGCACTCCCTGGATACCACACTTCTTCACTTTTCACTCTTACCTCTTACTTCAAATACGGGGCCGTACTGGTTTCGACGGGGGTAGTGAGGCTGGAATAGCGGGCCGTGGCGCCTGGCCACGATAAAACGGGCAACTTTTTAAATTTAACTGACAACAAACCTGTTGCCATCGCTGCCTAATTAGGCGCGCATCCGCCCCGGAGGGTCCACTCCTCCGGGCTCGGGTGTCATTTTCAGTGGAGCACGTGCGTATGGTAAGCTTTGCCCATACCACGCATCATGAAGCTACCAATTCCCGTAGGGTGTTTGTTCCCGCCGGGGAAAGGGAATGTAAATAACAAACTGCGCCCGGAGAAGTTCCTTCCAAGTTGCTTTCGGACAGGGGTTCGATTCCCCTCGGCTCCACCAAAGCTTTCCGAATACAAACCCCGTTTTCGTCTTCGTGAACGGGCTGTT
>JBJEYY010000059.1:0-2917 GCA_051887095.1 Faecousia sp.
TGCCACACCAGTGTGCGCACTGGTTCGCAATGACAGCATTTTCATGGCAATGACAGAAAACTTGGAATGTGTAATGTAAACAACAATTTATCGTTTCATGCCGCACAAGGGGGGCTTTGCTTGAAAAAAAGAGCGAGGAAGCGGTTCCTAAGCAAATATGACGGAAAAAAATACGGCTGGTTTCTGATGTGCCGGGACTTTGTGCTGATGCTGGCGGGGGTTTCGCTGCTGTTCAGCCTGCTGGTGGGAGTGTCCCGGGTGGACGGGACTTCCATGGACCCCACCCTCCGGGACGGCCAGGTTGTTTTCTTCACCCGGGTGAACCTCCGCTACCGCCGGGGGGACGTGGTCTATGCCCGGATGCCCTCGGGGAAAAACTATGTAAAACGGGTCATCGCCCTGGAAAATGACGTGGTGGACCTGCACGATGGGGTGCTGTATGTCAACGGCGTCCCCGAGGACAACCCCCACGCCCGGGGAACCACCCTGCCCCAGACGGGGATTGTGGAGTACCCCTACACCGTGGGGGAGGATATGGTGTTCCTGGTGGGGGACAACCGGGAGGGCAGCGTGGACTCCCGCTCCTTCGGGGCCCTGCCCACGGGAAGCATCCGGGGAAAGCTGATCGGAACAGGAGGATAAGAATATGCTGACCAATGTTTTTGCCGCCGTGATGATTCCCTTCCTGGGGACGGTGGTGGGCTCTGCCTTTGTGTTCTTTATGAAGGACGCCATGAACCGCTCCCTCCAGCGCTCCCTGACCGGGTTTGCCGCCGGCGTCATGGTGGCGGCTTCGGTGTGGAGCCTGATTATTCCCGCTATGGAGCTTTCCGAGGGGATGGGGAAGCTCTCGTTTCTTCCCGCCTTTGTTGGGGTATGGCTGGGCTTCGGGTTTCTGCTGGCTCTGGACCGGTGGATTCCCCACCTGCACCTAAACAGCGACTGCCCCGAGGGGAAACCCTGCGGCCTGGGCAAGAGCACCATGCTGGTGCTGGCCGTGGCGCTGCACAATCTGCCCGAGGGCATGGCCGTGGGCGTGGTGGCTGCGGGCTGGCTCACGGGAAGCGGCAGCATCGGGGCGGCTGCGGCCATGGCACTGTCCCTGGGCATCGCCCTGCAGAACCTGCCCGAGGGGGCCATTATCTCCATGCCCCTGAAGTCCGCGGGGCTGTCCCGGGGCCGGGCGTTTTTCTACGGGGCGGCCTCCGGCATTGTGGAGCCCCTGGGGGCCCTGGTGACGCTGCTGCTGTCCAGTCTGGTGGTTCCGGTGCTGCCCTATTTCCTGGGCTTCGCGGCGGGGGCCATGCTGTACGTGGTGGTGGAGGAGCTGATCCCGGAAATGTCCGAGGGCGAGCACTCCAACATCGGCACCGTGTGCTTTGCCCTGGGCTTTACATTGATGATGCTGCTGGACGTAGCCCTGGGGTGAGAAGCAGTGGACAGTGAACAGTTGACAGTGGACAGTTAAGGAAAAAAACGCTGTCATTGCGAGCCAGTGCTCACACTGGCGTGGCAATCCCCCGGTTGAAAGGAACCAAGTAACGATCACCACCAAAAGCCGCAACAATCCCCGTTTCCCGTGCGGTTTTCGGTACATTTCCTCTCTAACCGGGGGATTGCCACACCAGTCTGCGGACTGGTTCGCAATGACAGATAACCTGCAACGCGCACTTTCAAACTCCCAATTTGTCGCTTTCCTGACTGCGAAGAAAATTGCCCCTCGGGTGAGGGGGCAAATCTTATCTTCTCTTGGAGCGGTAATTGCCCTTCGCGTCGAAGGTGACAAACGCCGCGCCGGTGATGGCCAGGTTTGCCAGAATCGCCAGGGCCGCCTCCCAGATCAGGCACTTGGCCGCCCGCCAGACCATGTCCTCCACGGCCATCCCCCGCAAGGACATGGACATAAAGAGCATGACCACCGTGAGCACCAGCCCCAGGCCGCCCAGCACGATTCCGCCCAGCTTCTGGGTGAAGCGCCAGGCCTGGACACTGCCCATGCCGTAGTAGCACCGGTAGCCCAGGTAGTGGTTGGCCTCCTTGGGGGACAAGAACAGGTAGGTAAGGCCCAGGATCAGCAGCAGCACGGGGCCGATCATCACCGCGATGCGGCAGGTAAGCTCAATCTTGCCGAACACGGTGTCAAGCTCCGGCAGCAGCGCCGCCGGATCAAAGCCGTCCATCAGCTCCTTGATGGAGTCGATGCTAAAGGACGGAGTGGTTTCTGTGTTCATTATTTTTCCTCCAGGAACTTGCTGATTTCCCGCATGAAGCTCTCCGCGTCCTGGAACCGGTGGTAGATGGAGGCGAAGCGGATGTAGGCCACCTCATCCAGGGGCTTTAAGCGCTCCATGACCATCTCGCCCAGCTTGTCGGTGGAGATTTCCCGCTCCAGGGTGTTCTGAATGGTCTGCTCAATCTCCGTGGTGATCCGGTCCAGGTCGTTCACGTCCACCTTCCGCTTGTCGAAGGCGCGGATCATGGAGTTGAGAATTTTGTTGCGGTCGAAGCTCTGCCGGGAGCCGTTGCGCTTGACCACGATAATGGGTAGGGTTTCCACCACCTCGTAGGTGGTAAATCTGCGAAGGCACCGGATGCATTCCCTGCGCCGGCGGATGCTGATGCCGTCCTCAGAGTGCCGGGAATCCACAACCTTGCTCTCCTGGTCGCCGCAAAACGGACATTTCATACAGCGTATGCCTCCTTTTTGTATACTATTCCCTGATTATAGCAGAAATTGCGGAAGGTGTCCAGTGTTTTTTCCCTTGCAACCCCCGCGCTTTTGGGGTAAAGTAAGGAAAGGAAACGGAATCCGCAAAGCCGCCCTTTGGGAAAGAGAAATTGGGAGTTTGTCGGGATGTGTCCCAAATTACCTGTCATTGCGAACCAGCGCGCACGCTGGTGTGGCAATCCCCCGGTT
>JBJEYY010000060.1:0-15514 GCA_051887095.1 Faecousia sp.
CCGGGACTATCCGGTTATGAGCCGGAGGCTCTGACCAACTGAGCTAAAGGCCCATGCAAATCGCAGGTGAACATCCTCACCACGAGGCGTATTGTACCACCTTTTCTTATATCTGTCAAGTAGAATCTTCCACAGGAGGAAAGCTACCGCGGCCGAAGCCGCGGTAACCGGAAATACGGATTACTCCTCTACGTCATCCACGGAGAACTCCAGGGTCTCGCCGCAGTTGGGGCAGACGATGCTGCCCTTCTCCAGGGTCTCCTCGTCAAAGTCGATGATGTTGCCGCAAGCGCACTCCACCTCGTAGATGGTGGAGTCCTCGTCGCCGAAGTCGAAGCCCTCTTCGAACTCCTCGTCCTCACCGTCCCAGTCCTCGTCGTCCTCGTCATCCTCGTAGTCGTCATAGAAGTCGTCGTCATCCTCGTCCTCATCCATGATGAAGTCCTCGATGGCGTCCAGATCCTCCTCGATCTCATCCAGTTCGTCGGAGATGGCAATGGTGGTATCCTCGATATCGGTAATCTTCCTGGCCATATCCCCCAGCAGATCCACCATGGCGGCGATCATCTTGCCCTCGTCGGACTCCGTGCTGAGCTTCAGGCCCTCCATCAGGCCCTTCAGGTAGGCGGACTTTTCAGAAATCGTCATAATGCTTCTCCTTATTCGTTAAGCCTTGGAGCGGCCCAGGTACTCGCCGGTACGGGTGTCGATCTGGATCTTGTCGCCCTCGTTGATGAACAGGGGCACCTTGATCTCGGCACCGGTCTCCACGGTGGCGGGCTTGGTCACGTTGGTGGCGGTGTTGCCGGCGAAGCCGGGCTCGGTCTTGGTGACCACCAGATCCGCAAAGTTGGGGGCTTCCACGCCGAAGACCTTGCCCTTGTAGCTCATGATCACGCAGGTGTCGTTCTCCTTGACGAACCGGAAGGAATCGTCCAGAACGGAAGCGTCGATGGGCTCCAGCTCGTAGGTCTCGCTGTCCATGAAGTAGTACAGGGAGCCGTCATTGTAGGAATACTCCATCTTCTTGCGCTCCACAAAAGCGGTGGGGTACTTGGCGCTGGGGTTGAAGCTGGTTTCAGTAACGCCGCCGGTGATGACGTTCTTCATCTTCACGCGGACAAAAGCGGCGCCCTTGCCGGGCTTGACGTGCTGGAACTCGATGACCTGCATGACCTTGCCATCCATGTCAAAGGTAACGCCGTTTCTAAATTCGCCTGCAGAAATCATATGATTGATCCTCCTAAAATACCACCCAAAACGGGGGCGATTTGTTTACACAGCTTTAGCGCATATATTTTAACCCAAAATCGAACAAAATGCAAGAGGAAAGGGAAATTTTCTTAAGGGAAAAAGGGAAATTTTCTTAAGGGAAAAAGGGAAATTTTCTTAAGGGTTAACGCCGCCGCACGATAAATTGGTGTTTAGCGTAACGATAAAACGCTGTCATTGCGAGCCAGTGCGCACACTGGCGTGGCAATCCCCCAAGGATTTAGGGCCGTTTTCGTTCCGTTTCCCCATTTTACCAGGGGATTGCCACACCAGCGTGCGCGCTGGTTCGCAATGACAGAAAACTTGAGGCGCATACATACAAACAACAATTTGTCTTTCTGTTTCGTACTGTCGGTATGCTGCTTCCTTAAACCACAATCAATTCCTTGGGGCTCTTGGTCAGCACCTCGCAGCCGTCCTCCCGGATCACCACCACGTCCTCGATCCGGACGCCGAATTTGCCGGGGAGATAGATACCCGGCTCGGCGGAGCAGACGTTGCCCGCTTCCATGGGCTTGTCGTTGGCTTGGTTACAGTTGGGGGCCTCGTGAATCTCCAGGCCCAGGCTGTGTCCGTAGCCGTGGCCGAAGTGATTACCATAGCCCGCGTCCTCAATCACCTTCCGGGCAGCGCCGTCAATGTCCCTGCCGGGCACACCCGCCCGGGTGGCCGCGATACCGGCCAGCTGGGCCTTCAGCACCGTGTCATAGACCTTCTTCATCTCTTCGGTGGCATAGCCCACGGCCACGGTCCGGGTCATGTCGGAGCAGTAGCCCTGGTACAGCACGCCAAAGTCCATGGTCACAAAGTCGCCTGCCTGAATGACCCGCTCACCCGCCACGCCGTGGGGCATGCTGGAATTGGGGCCGGAAACCACAATGGGGTCAAAGGACAGTCCCTGGGCGCCATTTTTGTACAGGCAGTAGATGAGCTCCGCCTGGAGCTCCAGCTCGGTCATACCCACCTTGATCCGGGGCAGCACTTCGGTAAACGCTTTGTCTGTAATCTCCTGGGCTCTGCGCATACGCTCCAGCTCCCAGTCCTCCTTCACGCCCCGGAAGCCGTAAATCTCCTTGTTGAAGGGAGTGAGCTTCGCGTTCAGGTTCTTTTCATAGGACTGCAGCTCCCCGGCGGTGAGGTAGCTCTCCTCATAGCCCAGGTTCGTCACGCCGAAATCGGCAATGGCCTGGTTCAGCAGATCGTTGTAGGGATGCTCCCGATCCACCATCAGCACCTCGAAGCCCCGGATGCCGTTGCCGGCGGACTCGATGTACCGGCTGTCGGTAAAATAGCGGCAGCCCTTCCGGGTGACGATGGCCACGCCCTCGGCGATGTCGAACTCCGCGCCGTAGTGGCGGCTGTAGCGGGAGGTCAGCAGAAGGCCGTCCACCTCGCCGGAGAGCAGGCTCAGGTATTTGTCAATGTTTTTCATGGTCAAATTCTCCTTTTTCTTGCTAGGGAAGCTCTGAATAAATCGGCAAAAGCTTCGCCGTTCAGCCGAAGACAATTTGTTCAGAGTTTCCCTAAGAATATAAATGGCAGCTCCAGCACATGGCGTGCCTTCAGCCAAAAATTATGATTGTCAATGGCCTGCACCAGGATGGAAAGCATTCCGGCGCAGTTGGCTCCCAGGGTGTCGGTGTAAATCTGATCCCCGACCAGGGCCGCCTGGGAAGGGGGTACACCGTATTTCGCAAGGCACTCCCGGATACCCTTCTGAAAGGGCTTCCTTGCGTGGGTAATGCAGTCCAGTCCGTATTCCGCGCAAAACCGGCGTACCCGGTCCTTGCGGCTGTTGGAAACCACGCACAACTGGATTTTGGACTCCCCCATATCCCGCAGCCAGGAAACCATCTCCCCGGTGGGTACATCGGTGGTATACGGAACGATGGTGTTGTCGAAATCCAGCATCAGCAGTCGGATTCCCCGCTCCTCCAGCAGCCGCGGAGTGATATCTGTCAGGGACCGGGCCATCACCCGGGGCAGAAGAGAAAAGGGCATAGTGTCCTCCCCGCATTCATAGAATATGGAGAGATTATAGCACGGAAAGGAGGATTTGTCCATGGCAATCCGCCAATATCTTGCCATGACAGCCTCGGAAATCGCCGCTGCCCCCGTCCTTCCGCCCCAAATTGCCTGGATGGCCTGCCATTTTTCCCCCTACGGGACAGGGTTGTCCAATTGTCCAGACCGTCTTCCCCCGGAGAGTCTTCTGATTCTCAACGACCGGACGCCCATTCACCTCCACGATCCGCTGCGAATTGCCTGTCAACTGAATGACCTGGCCCAGCGGCTTTCCTGCGCGGGAGTGCTGCTGGACTTTCAGCGGCCCGGGTGTGAAGAAACAGCACGGCTCAGTACATTCCTGTCCGATACGCTGCCCTTCCCCGTGGCGGTTTCCTCCCTCTATGCCCGGTATACCGATTCCCCGGTGTTTCTGCCGTCCCTGCCCTGCCACATCCCGCTTGCAAAATACATCGCCCCCTGGCGGGGCAGGGAAATCTGGCTGGAGCTGGCTCTGGACTGCCAGGAGCTGCTGGTGACTGCCCAGGGCTGTCAAGTCCGTTCCATCCCCCATCCGGAAGCCGCCCCGGCTTTCCGTCTTGATGAACGGCTGCACTGCCGCTACCGCCCCCAGGTCACCCCAACCGAGGCGGTATTCACCCTCCTTCGCACCCGGGAGGATCTGGCCGACCTGGTCTCCCAGGCGGAACAGCTGGGCATCACCACCACCGTAGGCCTCTACCAAGAGCTCCGCGGCCAAAAAGTTCCAATTGCGCCAAGATAAATTGTTGTTTAGCGTAACAAAACATGCTGTCATTGCGAGCCAGTGCGCACACTGGCGTGGCAATCCTCCAAGGTTTTAGGGCCGTTTTTGTTCCGTTTCCTCATTTTACCGGGGGATTGCCACACCGGTCTGCGGACTGGTTCGCAATGACATATTATTTGGAACATGTAGTGTAAACAACAATTTTTCGCTCCGCCGATGAACCCGGTAAGTATAACCGCAGGGGGCGATGCACGCATCGCCCCCTGCTCCCAATTCCCGGTGATATTTATCTCTCAATGGCCTTAATCAGCCTGTCTGCCCCGCCCCACAGCAGGGCGATGGCACCCAGCAGAACCCCGGCGGGCACGGCCAGCACCCCGATCAGTACCAGGTCCACAGCCATCACCATTCCGCCCAGAATGTTCTGATATTTTTCCGAAAGCATGATCATTCACCCTTTCTCCCGCTGACGATGCTGTAGTAGGCATTGGCCGTGAGCTTGTACACCAGGGCGTAAAACAGCCCGAATACCAGCACCGTAACCGCTGCCACCGTAAGCATCAGTCCTACATTTCTCAAATTGAACAGCATCAGAAGCCTTTTCACCATGGGGAACGCGAAGCCCAGGTGCAGCGTCGCTGTGGCAATGGGCAGGATGAACACCGTCAGCATCTGGGAATTGACGCTCTTGCGGATGTCCTCCCGGGTCATGCCCACCTTGCGCATGATGCCGTACCGACTCTCGTCCTCGTACCCCTCCGTCACCTGCTTGTAGTAGATGATCAGCACCGTGCCAAGCAGGAACACCAGTGACAGCAGAATCCCCAGGAAGAAAATGCCTCCATAGGTCCCGTAGAAATCACTCCGCTCTTCCTCTCTGCATTCCACGAATTTGGGATAGAAGCCGCCCTCTGCCGAAAGCTCCCGATCATACAGGCACGTCCGGATGGCATCGCACAGGGCGATCTGCTCCTGCGTGGAAAGCCCCGTGTCAAACCCGCAGGCCAGCTCCGGGTACCGGAGATACTCCTTTCCAATCTCCGCCAGCTCCTCATTGACTGCATCCATAGCCCTGTTCAGATCCGACACCACCAGGAACACAGAAGGAATCACATCCATGGACGCATCCCCGCTGCCCACAATGTCCTTTACCTGTTTTTTGATGCGCCAAGCAGTGCCGTTGGCGGTGGTAACGGAAGCATCCTCATAGCTTCTGCGGACGCAATGAATCAAGGCCTCGTCCGCCTCCAGGGTCTCTGCCGTGCCCATGCAGCGGTTATAGTCCTCCAGGGAGAGAAAGTACACCTGGCAAACCCAGTTCATCTCCTCCCCAAAGGCATCCACATCCTGATAGTTAAGCGTCAGCTTTCCGTCCCGGAGCAGCCCGGTGACCCGCACACTGATATAATGCTGGGCGTTTTCCGGCGTGACCCCATACTGACCGGCCACGGCCTGAACCTCCTGAAGCAGTTCCCAGGCATCCTCCTCCGAATAGACCGCGTCCTCGTCATCGCTGACAAAATACGCGGTCATATTGATTTCCCTGGGATATCGGGCGTAAAGACTGTCCTCCGCGCCGAAGTACAGGCTGCCGGAGCCCAGCATCATCACGAGAACCATGGTGCTGAGAATGCAGATGGAGGCCAGCCCCGCCCCATTCCGCTTCATCCGGTAGGCCATGGAGGAAACGGAAACGAAGTGATTCTTCCTGTAGTAATACCGGCCGTTTTTCTGCAGAATCCGGCACAACATCACGCTGCCGGAGATGAAGATCAGGTAGGTTGCCACAATCACCATGCCCACGGCGACGAAGAACCACCCCAGAGCAGCCAGGGGGCTCTGGATGGAAACCGCGATGTAGTAGGCCCAGCCCAGCAGCACGACACCGCCGATGCCCAGCAGATAGTTTGCCTTGGGAGGTTTCTCCCCGGCGCTCTCCTGCTTCAGCAGGGCCACCGGGCTGAGACGCCGGATCTTGATCAGATTTTTCAGGAAGATCAGGCAGAATACGCCTCCGAAAATCAGGAGTGTGTCCTGCACGGCCTCCCAATTGACGCTGAGAGAATACCCCGTCCAGCCCCCCAGCACCCGCACCAGCCCCAGCTCCGCCAGCTTCGAAAGGGCGATTCCTCCCGCAAGGCCGCCTGCCATGGAAATCACGAATACCATCAGGTTTTCCCACAGCAGCACCAGGCTCAGATTTCCTTTTCCCATGCCGAGAATACTGTAAAGTCCAAATTCCTTCTGGCGTCTGCGCATCAGGAAGGAGTTGGTGTAGAACAGGAACATCAGCGCGAACAGCGCCACAATCCACACGCCCATACCCATCATCTGGCCCACAGTCGCACCGCCGGACATCCCTTTCAGGGCCTCCATGGCGGCCAGGTAGTGGATGATGTAGAACATCATCATCATTCCGCCGCAGGTGAGCAGATACGGTACATACAGCCGCCTGTTTTTTCGGATTCCGTCCCAGGCCAGCTTCGGATACAATCCCAGTTTCATGCCCGGTCACCGCCTGTCGCCAGCATTGTCAGGGTATCGGAAATCTTCTGGTAGAACTGCTCGTTTCGCTGCTCCCCCCGGTAGAGCTGGTGGAACACCTCACCGTCCCGGATGAACAGCACCCGGGAAGCGTGGCTCGCCGCCTTGACGGAGTGGGTAACCATGACAATGGTGCGCCCGTCCTCGTTGATCTTCCCGAAGAGCCGCAGCAGCTCATCGGTGGACCGGGAATCCAGAGCTCCGGTGGGCTCGTCCGCCAGCACCAGCTTGGGATTGGTAATGATGGCACGGGCCACGGCAGCCCGCTGCTTCTGGCCTCCGGAAACCTCATAAGGATACTTTTTCAACAGTTCCCCAATGCCCAGCTGTTCCGCCACGGGCCCCAGCCGGCTGCGCATCTCCTGGACGGAGACCCCCGCCAATACCAGGGGCAGGAAAATATTGTCCTCCAGAGTGAAGGTGTCCAACAGATTGAACTCCTGGAACACGAAGCCCAGGTTGTCCCTGCGGAAAGCGGCGATTTTGCTCTCCGGTACGTTTCCCAGCTCCTGGCCGTCCAGCACCACCCGTCCTGCGGTGGGCTTGTCCAGGGCAGCGAGAATGTTCAGCAGCGTGGTCTTTCCGGAGCCGGATTCTCCCATCACCGCCACATATTCCCCGTCCTCCACGGTGAAATTCACGTCCCGCAGGGCCTCCACCTTGTTCCCGCCAAAACGGGTGGTGTAGACCTTCCGCAGCCCCGCGACCTCCAAAAAGCTCATACAAAAATCCTCCTTTGGAATTTCTGTACAGATTCTACCATAAGAGGGAACCGCCCGCCATGTAATCGGCTTACAGTTCCCCCCGAAGTTCTAACAATATTGTCACAAGTATCGTTCTCCAGCTCAAGACAAACGATAAATTGTTGTTTAGTTACTTTGCCTCAAAGTTTCCTGTCATTCCGAGCCAGTGCGCACACTGGCGTGGGAATCCCCCGGTAAAATGGGGAAACGTAACGAAAAGCGGTCTAAAACCTTGGGGGATTGCCCCACCAGTGTGCGCACTGGTTCGCAATGACAGCGTTTTCTGGTTCGCAATGACAGATAATTTGAAACGTGTAGTGTAAACAACATTTTACCGCGCTCTGGTGGGGGTTGACAATTGGGGCGGGCTGGGGGATAATAGGCGGAGGATGATGAAAGGGGCGAATTGTATGAAACGAAACCTTTCCCTGAACGGACTGGGGCTAAAATGCCTGGGGTGGGTGTTCACCCTCTGTGCTGTGGGGGGGATTCTGGTCCCGAATGGGCTCCCCGGAGCTGTTCTTTCTTATTTGGGGTATGTTTCTCTGCCGATTTTTGCCTTTCTGCTGGTGGAGGGCTTCCAAAATACAGGGGATTACCACAGGTATGTGCTTACATTGGCCATCGCGGCTCTGGTGACGGAGCCCTTTTACGACTATGCCTGCAACGGGGTGTGGCTGGATCTTGCGGAGGCCAACGGGCAGAATATTCTGTTTGCGCTGGCTCTGGGACTGGTGCAGCTTCATTTTTTGCAGGCTATGGGAACGGGCAATGTGGGAAGGATTCTGGCAAGCGGGCTCATGGTGCTCTGCAGCGCCCTGTGGTGCTTCCTCCTGAATGTGCCGGGAGGGGCGCTGCTGGAGCTGACGGTGGGGCTTTTTTATCTGCTGGAGGAGCACCCCCGGGCGAAATACGGATCCGTAGGAGCGATGGGGCTGATTTTCGGGGTGACGCCGGTGCTGGCGCTGCCGCTGGTGGCTTGCTACAACGGGGAGCGGGGAAGCTACTGCAAGTACATTTTCTATGCTGCCTATCCCGCACTGTGGGCGCTGGTTGCCATTGTGAAATTGCTTGCCGCGTGATGGGACTGCATGGCTTGCTCTGTTCCGGGAATGGTAACGCCGGAGGTGAGACCATGGGTCAGCAGAAGAAGAGGAAGCCCATCGTAACCGATCCCAACGGCAGCTACACCGGCCGGGGCACAGAGCCCCTGGAAAAGCCGGTGCAGGACGCGGACGATCTGTGAAAAGACGAACTTGCCCGCCCTGGAATCCGGGCGGGCCTTCCTTTATTCCCCTTTATATTTCTTCCTGGTGGCGATGCCGCCCCGGATGTGGCGCTGGCGCTTGTTTTCCTCCAGAATTTGGCGCACCTGGAGGTACAGCGCGTAATTGCAGTGCCGCAGCCGCTGGCAGTCCTTGTGTACGGTGGATTTGGAAACGCCGAATTCCCGGGCGGCTGAGCGAACGGTGGCGCTATTTTCAATTATGTACACAGCCAGGTCACAGGCCCGCTTCTGGATGGTTTCTGTCATAGGCTTCCCCTCCGTTGCTGTGTCTGTATGGCTACTTTATGCTCCGGGAAAGGGGAATATGCGGCCTTGACAGAGGGCACGCGCAGGGATAAAATAGGAGAAAACCGCGGCTTCACTGTGTGGGAAAATTGTTGTTTAGCGCTCCAAAAAAACACTGTCATTGCGAGCCAGTGCGCACACTGGCGTGGCAATCCCCGAAGAATTTAGGGCGGTTTTCGTTACGTTTCCCCTTTTTACCAGGGGATTGCCACACCAGTCTGCGGACTGGTTCGCAATGACAAAAAACTTTGAACGTGTAGTGTAAACAACAATTTTTCTTCGTATCATGGTGGGCGGGGAAGGCTTGGAGGGATCGGGATGATCTATTTTAACAACGACTACAGCGAGGGCTGCCATGAAAGCGTGCTGGAGGCCCTGGCGAAGAGCAATTTAGAGCAGACCCCGGGCTACGGGGAGGACGCGCACTGCCGCCGGGCGGCGGAGCGCATTCGTCAGCTTTGCGGACGGGAGGATCTGGCGGTGCATTTCCTGGTGGGAGGCACCCAGGCGAATCTGACGGTGATTGATGCCGGACTGCGGCCTCATCAGGGGGTGCTGGCGGCGGAAAGCGCTCATATCCACGTCCACGAAACCGGGGCCGTGGAGGCTACGGGGCACAAGGTGCTTACCCTGCCTTCTCCGGACGGAAAAATCACCGCAGGACAGGTCGCGGCAGCGATGGAGGAACACTGGGCAAACCCCAGCTTTGAGCACACGGTTCAGCCCAGGATGGTCTACATCTCCAACCCCACGGAGGTGGGGACGCTGTACTGTCTGGAAGAGCTGGAAAAACTGTCCCGGGTGTGCCGGGAGAAGGGGCTGTACCTGTTCCTGGATGGGGCCCGGCTGGGCTACGGTCTGGAAGCGAAGGGGTATGATGTGACGCTTCCCGATATTGCCCGGCTTTGCGACGTGTTCTACATTGGAGGAACCAAGGTGGGTGCCCTCTTCGGAGAGGCGGTGGTGATTGCGAATCCCAGACTTCAGGAGGACTTCCGCTATCTTATCAAGCTTCACGGCGGAATGCTGGCGAAGGGAAGGCTGCTGGGCATTCAGTTTGAAGCCCTGATGGAGGATGGGCTCTATTTTGAGATTGCTGCCCGGGCGGATGCCCTGGCGGACAGGATTCGGGATGCCCTGGATCGGGCGGGATTTCCGCTGCTCTATGAGGGCGTGACCAACCAGATTTTCGCGGTGTTTCCGGACAAAGCTCTGGAGCAGCTGGAAAAACGCTATGTGTTCTGCCCCGACCGGCGCATTGATGGGGAACACCGGTCAGTGAGAATCTGCACCAGCTGGGCCACCCGGGAGGAGGCTGTGGAGGAGCTTATCCGGGATATCGAAAAGTTCACAGGGCGTTAACTGGATTTTCGGGGGAAGCTGAGGTATAATTAAAAGAAGAATCGATAAATTGTTGTTTACAAGTGCGCGTTGCAGGTTATCTGTCATTGCGAACCAGTCCGCAGACTGGTGTGGCAATCCCCCGGTTAGAGAGGAAATGTACCGAAAACCGCACGGGAAACGGGGATCGTTGCGGTTTTTGGTAGTGATCGTTACTTGGTTCCTTTCAACCGGGGGATTGCCACGCCAGTGTGCGCACTGGCTCGCAATGACAGTATATATTCGTCAAACACCAATTTGTTTGACTACTGCACGGAGAAAAACCGAAGGGGGTATGCCCGGTGCATATTGATAAGAAAGTGATGAAGAGTCTTTTCTTCCTGGCAGGGGGCTGCATCTTGCTTGTATGGCTGCTGCTGTACACGGAGCAGGTTTCGGGTCTGATTGCCTATATTTGGAAGCTGATATCCCCCTTCGTGGTGGGCGCGGGCATCGCGTTTGTGTTCAATGTGCCCATGCGGGCCATTGAGCGGCAGCTGGAGGGGATCCGAAAGCCTAGACTGCGCAGAATTCTGGCGATCCTGCTGACCCTGGGCGCACTGATTCTGGTGCTGGCCTTCGTGGTGGAGCTGCTGATTCCCCAGATTCAGTCCACAGTGGAGTCCCTGGCGGAGACGATTCCCCAATTCGTGAAGCGGCAGGCGGCGAACCTGATGACGTGGCTGGGAGAGCACCCGGAGCTGCAGGAATGGGTGATGGCCAATACGGAACTGGAGAACATCGATTGGACGAGCCTGCTGCAGAAGGCCGGAGGCCTTGTGGGTGACAGCATGTCCACCATTGTGGACAGCACCTTCAGCGCCATCGGCAGCGTGACCGGGGCCATTGTGAACGCGGTGATCGGCGTGGTGTTCGCCATCTACTGCCTGTCCCGGAAGGAGATTCTGGCAAGGCAGAGCCGGAGGCTCATGTATTCGCTGCTGCCGGAGCACTTTACCGACGAGGTGATCCGGATCATGCGGCTGACCAACAGCACCTTCTCCAATTTCATTTCCGGACAGTGCCTTGAGGCCTGCATCTTAGGATGTCTGTTCGCTGTGACCATGCTGATCCTGAAAATGCCCTATATCCCCCTGGTCAGCGTGATCATTGCGGTAACCGCGCTGGTGCCGGTGGTTGGCGCGTTTGTGGGGTGCGTTCTGGGCGCGTTCTTCATCCTGGTGGACAATCCGCTGCAGGCGGTGACCTTTGTAATCATGTTCCTGATCCTGCAGCAGCTGGAGAACAACCTGATCTACCCCAGAGTGGTGGGTACCTCCATCGGCCTGCCCGGTATGTGGGTGCTGGTGGCGGTGACCATCGGCGGCGAGGTCATGGGCGTGGGCGGTATGCTGGTGATGATCCCTCTGGTGTCGGTGCTGTATACCCTGCTGCGGGAGTTCACCGAGAAGCGTCTGGTGGAAAGGGGAATTCCGGCGGAGAAGCTGGTGGAGCACCCCCCGGAGATCAAATCCCGGTTCCAACGCAGCCAGGAACGGCGGCAGCGGCAGTATTTCCTGAAGATGAAGAAAAAGCTGCATTCCATGCAGGAGAAAAAGAAACGGGAGTGATGCTCCCGGGATAATCCAACAAACCGGCGTTCTCCCATAAGGGAGGACGCCGGTTTGTTGCAGACAGAACAGCACGCTGCTAAGAGAAATTGTTATTTAGCGAATAAACGCTGTCATTGCGAACCAGTCCGCAGACTGGTGTGGCAATCCCCTGGTCCGGAGGAACCAGGTAACGATTACCGCCAAAAACCGTGACAATCCCCATTTTTCGGTCACTTTTCGATACATTTCCCTTCTAACCGGGGGATTGCCACGCCAGTGTGCGCACTGGCTCGCAATGACAGCATTTATTCACAAACAACAATTTATCTTTGCAGTGTATGTCTTGGAATTATGCAAGGGAAAATTCGTAGTTTTCGAATTTCAGCCGGTCGCCTGCGTCAACGCCGAAGGGGAGCAGGGCGATGGCTACCTCGGAGACGACACCGGTATCGTCATACTTGACGTATGCGTAGTCGCCGCGGATGTCGATGATGGTACAGAGCATGGAAAAGCACCTCCTGATGTTTGTAAATTGTCGGGGAAACGGGGGAATTGCCATGGGGTCCGGCTTCCTCTAAATCCCCACGGGCTCAAAACGCTGCGAGAAACGGTTGGACTTCCCGTTCCGGGAAGCCATGCACCGCTGCGGTTACCATACCAATTCACAATCCCACACATCCACAAGGCTGTCCTGGAATACCGATTTGAGCCTGTTGTGAACCGCTTCTTTGCTGACCCCTTTTTTCAGCAGCACCTGCAGGAAGCCTCCGCCGCCGGCACCGCAGACCAGCCTGCCGTCAATCAGGTCGTCGATGCTGCTGAAGATCTGGTCGATCAGGGTGTTGGTACTGCCCTTGTCCACCTTCTGACTCAATTCCCAGTGATAGTCCAACAGCTTCGCGAATTCGTCCACATTTCCCCGTTCCAGCTCAAAGCGCATCAGCGCGGCTACCTTCTGAATCTCGTTCAGCGCGAAGAGGCTCTCCGGTTCATTGCCTACGTACCGTCCGACCACATCCCGAAGAAGGTTTCGCGCCAATCGTCTTTGGCCGGTGTAGATCAGAGCAAAGCGTTCATTCAGCTCTGCTTTCGTCTGATCGCTGAGCTGGATATGGCTCACCCGGATTTTCTGCTCCAGGCCCGGCATGGAGGTGATGTACTTCAGCCCCGGCGTAACGCCGCCCACCTGATCCTGCCAGCCGCCGCCTGTGGACATGATCTGTTCCATAGCCAGTACGTGGCTGTACAGGTCATCCTCGGTATACGCGATTCCCATGAACTCAAACACGGCTTTCACACAGGCCGCGGACAGGATGCTGCTTGTGCCAAGGCCGGAGCCCTTGGGGACGTTGGTCACTTCACTGTGCATCACAAAGCCGCCGCCCAGACGCTTCAGAATCTGATCCAGATCACTCCCTTCCTTGGGAATGATGCCGCAGGCCAGCAGGCAGGCTTTCTGCAGGGCAAAGGGGTCAAAGGGGTCTCCCGTGGCCTGCAGGGGCTCGATGGTGTCAAATTCCCCGTGAACATCCATGTCCCTGCTGTCAAACACAATCTTATGCTCCGGGATTTTTTCCAGCGTCACCTCTACCGGGTTTTCTCCATTCAGGCGGATGGCCATGTTCAGCACCGTGCCGCCATGCTCATTGCAGTAAGGAGGCGTATCGCTCCAGCCGCCGCCCCAGTTCACACGCAGGGGGAGCTTGACGGTATGCCTGTCGGTGACGATCCTCGCCTGCTCATTAAATTTCAGGTTCCGGATCGTCGTGTCCAGAATGGCGGACTGGATTGTCCGGAAGCACTCCTGAATCTCCGCTTCCGAACCCAGCACAGTTCCCAAGTAATAATGCAGGCGCATTTTTTCGCTGAAATCCCCATGGCGCAAGTGCTTTTCCAACCACTCCTGCTGGATTTTGGTCAGTTTCGGCAGGGGTGCCATTTCTCTGACGGGGATCTGGTTCCGGATGGCTTTGGCGATTTCATCCATCTGGACCAGCTCTCTCATCCGCTTGTCCCAGGCAATGATGGCATCCGGATCCGCCGCATGGAAGCCGGAACAGAGGGATTTCCGCTGGGAAGTCTTCCACGCCTTCCGCTTTTCCTCCCGGTCAGAATCCCTGCCCATAATCAGCTGATACAGGTCCAGCGCAGCGGCGACCGCATCCCGGACGGTATCCTTTTCGGGGTACAGCCGCGCATTCCACAGCGAATGGGCAGCGCTTTCCCAGAGGTTTTCTCCGAGGAATTGCCCAATCTCGTCCAGATCTTTCCCAAACAGCCTGTTTTCCTTGGGGTTGTCCCCGACACCGTAGATCCGGGCGACAAATTTCCCGTTTCGCTGCTTCAGCCCGTGCAGAACCACATCGTCCGGGATGACCTCGTCATGAATATCAATGTAGGAAAGGACCACATTCCTGCCGACTTTGGCCTTGCTGTGCACGAAGGAAACCTCCAGATAGCAGCCCTTACCAATGGATGCGCTGCTACTGAGGACACTGTTATATCCGGCGCAGTCCTCCTGGTCCATGCTGCTGCCCACCTGGCGGCTCCAGCCAAGATCCCGGTATTCCTCCACGCCTCCGCTCATCAGCTTCAGGATTTCTCCGGTGGTTCCGAAATGGATAAACTTTGCCGGGGCAAGGCGCAGCAGCTTCAGCCGGTAGGGACGAAGTGCCTGCCAGACCTGGGTACGCGCCTGCGTCAATTCGGGGCAGAACTGTCCTTCCGGCTTTTCGCGATAGAACTGCTCCAATGTGGAATCCGTGGCCAGAGGATACAGAAAATCCCCATACAGCGACAAGCGGACGCTTTCATTGACGTATCGGTCAAAGGCATCCTCCGTGGAAACCAGCCCATACAGAGAATCCAGCATTTCCGCAGAGAAGATCACGGCTCCGGTATCAATGTCCACACAGCCGCGGTCGTTCACAGCGCCGCAGGCCTTCAGCGTTTCCACAGTCTGTTTGTGGAGGAACCGCCTTACACTGCCGTCTTCCCCGTTCAGGAACACGCCGTGGTTTTTCCCTGTTTCTACGCTTTCCTTGAAGGAAATCGCGGCGGCACCCATGCCGTTGTAATCGATCTGCAGAGGATTGAACAGCAGCAGCACGTCCCCGGAAAGGAGCAGCATCCCTTCCCGGATCCTGGAAGGCACGGAGCTCGTGCAGATCAGGAACTCGTCAAACAACGTGGAGGTTCTCCCATCGGGCAGCGTATGGGGGACCGGACTGAACAGCTTCCCCAGCGCGGAATACTGCGGAACACGCTTGCTGTCCCCGCCGGAATGAATCACCAGCACACGCAGATTCTGAAAGCCCCCTTCCTGCTCATGGAGGTATTTGATCACGGACAAGGTCGCTCCGCCGGAACCGACGCGCTTTCCGCCCCGGTCCGGTATCACCGCGAACTTTGTCTTCACCGGCAGAAATCCGTTACGGGCTTCCAAGTGCCTGCGAAATCCCTCCGCCTGCTGCTCATCGGAAGCGGTCAGCACAATATAATCCCATTGGGGAAAAACTGCCGATTTCATGGACCTGCAGTAGTCATCCCAGCAATCCTGATACGATTGGGACAGAAAGAGAGAGAATAGATTCTTCATCGTGTTTGTCTTCCTTATTTTTATATATGCTTATCGGCTTAAGTCAGCAAGCCGACAAATTGGTGTTTGAAACGTAAAAAT
>JBJEYY010000061.1:0-15513 GCA_051887095.1 Faecousia sp.
TGTGCGCACTGGCTCGCAATGACAGCATGTTTTGTTACGCTAAACAACAATTTACATCCCTATCCCATGAAGAATCCGCCTGCGCTGAGAGCGCAGGCGGATAATTTTATTGCTGGTTTTCGTTCTGAGTCTCGTCCCCGGGCTTTCCGTTGTTCCTGGGGGCTTTCTTTACGGGCTTTTTCCTTCTAATCCGGCGAATGATGACGATGACCACCCAGACAATTCCGGCGAATACCACGAGATAGGGAAGATTCACAATCAGCCACACTGCCACGTCCAGAAGTGTTTCTCCCAGGCCCTTGAGGCTCCGGACAAAGCCGCCGCTGATTCGCTGCCACAGGGTTTCCTCTTCTACGGGGGTATACTCCTTCACCTCGTCAATGCCCAGGTAAATGGTGGCATAGTCCACCAGATTGTCGTAGGTTCTCAGCTGAGAGGTGACGCTTTCCAGCTCGTAGCGAACGTCCGTCAGCCGGGCTTCGATTTCCAGCAGGTCAGCCATGGTTTCTGCCTGCTCCATCAGCTCCAACAGGCGGGCTTCCTCGGTCTGAAGGGCTTTCATCCGGCTTTCCGTGGCCACATAGGTCCGGGTCACGTCTTCCAGGCTTTTGCTGCTGCGCACCACGTTGCAGACTCCGGCAACCTCCTGGGTGAAGGAATCCACATCCTCCGCCGGGATCCGGACGGTCATGGAGGCGCTGCGGTAACGGCTGGTGGAATAGCGGCTGCCGTTGGTGATCCGCTGATCCTCCACATAGCCTCCAAGGGCCTCAATCTGGGAAGCAATGCTCTCCAGCAGGGAGTCCAGGTCCTCGGTTTCCGCGTCCATGTCCACGGTGATAATCCACTTCCGGTTCTGGGGCACAGAGGTTGTGGACGCGCCGCTGTCCGGCAGGGATGCGGAACCGTTTGCTGCCATAGGCGACTCCGCGGCGGCCCAGGTCTCTGCCATGGCCATGTCATAGGACATTTCGGTGCGGCTGCTTTTGGCACCGCATCCGGACAGCAGGCCCAGTACCAGAACCACGCAGATGAGCAGGGATATCCATTTTTTTGCCTTCATTTTGTTCTCCTCCTTGTTGGTTTTTCTTTCCATTCTATCACATTTTCACAAGAAATTCAAATTGTTGTTGTCGCATCGAAAAAAACATGTCATTGCGAACCAGTGCGCACACTGGTGTGGCAATCCCCGAAGGATTTAGAGTGGTTTTCGTTCCGTTTTCCCTCTATCTGGGGGATTCCCACGCCAGTGTGCGCACTGGCTCGGAATGACAGAAAACTTGGAACGAGTATTACAAACAACAATTTGCGGTCATGTGCTCTAGCTAACAGGCTCAATTTGGAAGATGGTGGCGCAGTGGGTTTGGGGATCGAAGGAATCCACCCAAATGCGGTATTCCGTGCCGGGAATCAGGGCATCGGGGAGGAAGCCTTCGGCGTATGCAATCAGAATGGAATCACCCTGTTCCCAATCGGGGCTTTCTTCCAGAGCCCTCGCGCGGAAGCCTGTTTCCGTCAGCTCCTCCAGACGGACGGTATAGCAGAGCGCTTCGGAGGCGTTGCCTGCTGCGGGAGCTTCGCCGACATCACAGGCAGTTTCGGGGAGCGCGGCATCCGCCTCGGCATTTGCCGCCGAGAACATGGCTGCTTCCGTGGCGGATTCCGTGGCCTGGTTTGCGGGGTTCAGACGGAAGAGGAAGAATGCGCCCGCCAGCAAAATACAGAAGCAGGCGGCCAGGGAAAGGACCCGTTTCCAGGGGATGGCCCGGGGCGGGGCGTCGGAGGCAGCAACCAGTTCCTCGTCCAGGAAGCTCATGGCTTCCAGCAGATCCCGTCCGTTCATACGGCGATGCCCTCCTTTTCCAGGAATGCGTACAGCTTGGCCCGGGTGCGGTGGAGCTGGGTTTTGACCTTGCTTTGGGTGAAGCCGTAGCGGCGGGCAATCTCCTCGGTGGTGTCCAGATGCCAGTACCGGCGCAGGAAGATCAGACGGCTGTCCTCCGGCAATGTGGTGACAAACCGGCTGAGGAGCCTCCCCAGCTCCCGGGCATCCAGCTCCTGCTGGGAACGGTTGTCGGGAATGGTCTGTTCCAGCTCCTCGGTCAGGCTGATGAGGTCCGCCCGGCGTTTTGCGGCGTTGTTCCAGTCCAGCCGCCCGAAGGAGATGTAGCGGCAGATTTTGCTTAAGAAGGCATACAGGAAATTCGGCCGCTGGGGCGGGATGGAATTCCAGGTTTCAAGATATGTATCATTCACGCATTCGCCGGCATCCTCGGGGGAGGAGAGAATACGCTGGGAGAGGGAGAGAAGCTTTTTCCCGTAGGATGCGTCCGTTTCCCGGATGGCCGCTTCATCCCGGTTCCAGTATAGCTCAATGATCGCGCTGTCTTCCATTGTGGTCACCTCTTCATGTTTTTCCTTTCACTATTATAGTGGGATTTTTGAGAGGGTTGGTTACATGATTATGAAAAAATTCCTGGAAAAGAAGAAAAAATTCTACGGTGGGAGCTGGGGAGGAGAATTGTTGTTTAGCGTAACAAAATATGCTGTCGTTGCGAACCAGCGCGTACGCTGGTGTGGCAATCCCCCCAAGGGTTTAGGGCTGTTTTCGTTCCGTTTCCCCATTTTACCGGGGGATTGCCACGCCAGTGTGCGCACTGGCTCGCAATGACAGTGTTTTTCATGGTAATGACAGAAAATTTGAAACATGTAGTGTAAACAACAATTTCTTGGATTTGGGAACGGGTTCCCGGTAAAAAATCCCCGCCCTGGATGGGCGGGGAAAAGGGTTATTCTTCGGGGGTGACGGTGAAATCCTGATGCTCCAGGAAGTTTTCGGCGTGGTCGGCCAGGAACACCCGGAACGCGCCGGGTTCTATAGCCCAGCGGTAGTTCCGGTCCAGGGTGCGCATGGCCTTAGGGCCGATTTCCAGGGATACCCGCCGGGATTCTCCGGGCTGGAGCGTTACCCGGGTGAAGGCCGCCAGGGTGTGCTCCGGCTTGAGGGTGGAGCTGATCATGTCGCGCAGATACAGCTGGGGGACGGCGGTTCCGGATACCTTGCCCGTATTGGTGACGGTAAAGGATGCGGTGATCGAGTCACCGGGGCGTATTTCGTCTGCGGACAGGCGCAGATCCCGGTAGGAGAAGGTCGTGTAGCTAAGGCCGTAGCCAAAGGGGTACAGGGGCAGCCAGCTCATCTCCACATACCGCCGTCCGCCGCCGGGCTTGCGGCTGTAATGACAGGGAATCTGGCCCACATGCCTGGGGAAGGTGATGGGCAGCCTGCCGGAGGGGCTGGCAGCTCCGAAGAGGATATCGGCCACGGCGTGACCGCCCTCTTCCCCGGGGAACCAGGCCTCTAAGATGGCGGGGATGTGCTCCTGTTCCCAGATGGCGGTGACGGGCCGTCCGGTCTGCAGAACCAGAACAACCGGCGTGCCGGAGGCATGGACGGCTTTCACAAAGTCGAGCTGGTTTCCCGGAAGATCCAGGCTCACCCGGTCGAAGTTTTCGCCGCAGGTTTCCGTGTTGTCGCCTACGCAGACAACGGCCACATCTGCCTGACGGGCCAGCTCCACAGCCCGGGAAAAGTCCTCCCGGCCCCGGCTGTAGCCGAAAATCACCCGGGCGGCCCGCTGGTCGTTGGTAAATTCCACCCGCACAGCATAGCGCCTGCCCTTTTCGAAGGTGAAATCCACCATGCGGTTGGCATCCTTCTGAGGGCCCCAGCCGTCCAGAAGCAGCTGCCCGTCGACGAACAGGCGCATACTGTCCTGGGTACTGAAGCCGATGCAGCCCCGGAAGGATTCGTCCATGGTAAGGTACCCAGTCCAGACCACGCTGAAGCAGTTGGCATCCAGCTCCGGATGGGGCTTGGCCAGAATCCAGTTGAAATTGATCATCAGGTCATTGCGGACTGCCCCCGGTTCACCCTCGGGGGTGCGTCCGTTGTAATAGCGTCCGGTCAAACCGGGGTTCCCATCCTCGTCGGAAAGCATACCCGGGTGGAAGGGGGTTGCGGAATCCCCCAGGAAGGTGCATCCGGAATCATGGAGTACCCGTGTCTGGGGGGATACGGCGCAGCGGATGCCGTCCAGAATGGAGACGCCGGTTTTTCCCCCGGGGGTATAGTCGCCCAGGATGGCGTTTTCCGCCCCGGGGCCCAGGACAGCAATGGTGCCGATGTCTTTTTTCAAGGGCAGGAGGCTGCCTTCATTTTTCAGGAGGGTGATGCTCTCCCGGGCGATTTCCCGGGCCAGGCAGCGGTGCTCCGGGGTATGGACAAAGGAGGGGAAGCGAGATTCGTCGGTATAGGGATTTTCAAACAGGCCCAGCAGGAATTTTACCCGCAGCACCCGACCGCAGGCCTGCCGGATGGTATCCGGGGACAGCCGACCGGTTTTCACCAGCTCCCGCAGACCGTCCTGCCACTGCTGGTGGGGATAGTCATAGAGCTGAAGGTCCACGCCGGATTCCAGGCCCATGGCCATGGCTTCCTGGGGGGTGTCTGCCACGAAATGCCAGTCATACAGGCGGCTGACGGCGGTAAGATCGGAACGGACAAAGCCCCGCATGCCCCACTGGTCCCGGAGAACCTCTGTCAGCAGCTCATGATCCGCGGAGACGGGAATATCGTCAATGGAGTTATAGGAGCACATGGCATCCACTGCGCCGCTTTCCAGGAAAGCTGCCTCGAAAACCGGAAGGCATTCGGAGAAAACCTGGTGGCGGCCCAGTGCGGCGGGGGCGCAGTTCAGGCCCCCCACCGGGGCGCCGTAGCCTACATAGTGCTTGGGCTCCGCCGCGATGGAATCCGGGGCGGTGAGGCTTTCGCCCTGCATCCCGGCTACCGTTTCCCGGGCAAAGGCTGCGCACAGGCAGGTGTCCTCGCCGTAGGATTCCTCGGTGCGGCCGTAGCGGGGGTCCCGGATCAGGTCCATGACGGGGCTGTAGGTTTCCTGGATGCCCATGGCCCGGGCCTCGGTGGCGATGGCATGGCCCATTTTACGGCCCAGCTCCGGGTGGAAGGTGGCGGCAAGGCCGATCTGCTGGGGAAAGCAGGTGGCGTGGCGGTTGTAAAATCCGTGAAGGGCTTCTTCACTGAACAGAAAGGGGATCCCCAGCCGGGTATGCTCCACAGCGTAGCGCTGGACCTGGTTGACCTGCGCGGCACTCATGCCCCGGGGCTGGATGCTGCCCACACTGTTGCCCTGGAGCATAGAATCCAGCTTGTCCATGTCCACGAATTCCACGTCGCCGTTTTCATCCCGGCGGGTGAAGTCATAGCCGTAATACTGATCCGTCTGGAGAATCATTTCCTCCAGGGTCATTCTGTTCAGCAGATATTCTACCCGCCTGTCAATGTCAAGAGCAGGATTCTGATAGTCCTTCATAGAAAACTCTTATTCAATGACCAGAACATGTGGGTCGAAGCAAAGCTCCCGCAGGGTATCCATGGCCTCCTCGGGCTGGGTGTCCTCGCTGAGCCAGAGGCTGTAGCAGTATTCCGAGAAGCCGGACAGATCCATCTTGAAGTTGGTTTCCCACATGTTGTTCATGATCCAGGAGTAGATGGGGCGCTGGTTATTCTCCGGCTTGCCGTCGCAGAGGGTGATGGGGTGGTGCCTCATTTCGCCTGTGTACACCAGGGGGGTATCCCGCATGGCGATCAGTGCGCTGCCCTGGTTGGACAGATACCCGATTCCGTCGTCGGACATATAGAATTCCATGCAGGCGCCGGGAAGCTGGTCCACGCCGGGACGGAAGGCCTCCGTACCCTTGCGCAGGTACAGTTCGCTGTCGGGGATGTTCAGGCTCAGAGGCAGGTACACGCTCTCAATATCCGAGGAGAGGGTTTTGCCCAGCTGGAGATGGAAGTCAATCCGGGGCATATCCTCATAGAGCTTGACAAACACGTCCGCCCGGACCGTGCCCGGCAGGCTGAACCGGAAGCGAAGCTGGGTGAAGACGGCGCCGTGCTCCAGGCAGGAGATTTCCTCCAGCTTGCCGATGTGAAGCTGGGCGTGCTTTCCACGGATGTTCCGGCCCAGAATCCGCCGCTCCTGCTCTTCCCGGCAGGGGAACTCCGGGTTCTCGATGGCAATGGGGGTAACCTCGTACATGGGGGTGAAGAAGGGGGCGTCTCCCTTGCCCAGCATTTCCCGGCCCGTACGCTTGTCAACAAAGGAGGTGATGCCCTCCTGGGGACGGTAGCAGAGCTTGAACCAGCGGTTTTCAAACTCGTAGGGGAGCAGATAGGTCACCGGGTCATAGTCGTTGACGATGTCCCGAATCCGCTCCGCGCCCACATAGCACTTGCGGCTGTTGAGGGTCTGGTTCTCCGGGGGCAGCTCCCGGTAGGTGTAGCACTTCTCCTCGTGGGGCGCGAAGGTGTCCACGAAGCTGATCTTACGGCCCCGGGGGTGGGGAGATACCTGGCAGGGCAGGATGTTCCCGGCCTCGTCCCGGATTTCCGCACGGGCAAGGATGGGGCTTTCAATGTAGAACTCTACCAGCTGAGGGCCGGTGAGGTCGCTCACCGAGCATGCCTTGATTTTGCCGTTGGTATTGTAATAGCGGAGGATATCTCCCTTCTCGTGGGAAATGCGGTCCAGCATCCGGGAGGCAGCCTCGTGGGCTTTGGAGGCGTAGCTGTTCTTGCGCATATCCAGGTTCAGCACCATGGTATCATAGGGGTTGGTGATGGTGGAGGAATGGCCCCAGGTATGCTCCGCGTAGAGCAGGAGATTGTCCTGGGCTGTGGCGGTAAGCTCCGGGTACTTGTCCGCTGCCTGAGCGTCCAGACGCTGGCACAGATGATAGCGGTGCTTTGCGTCCAGGTAATGCTTCACGGCATAGGGGGTGCTGCCTACACCGTTTGCCCACCAGTCGGTGAGATCGCCGTGGTAGACAGGGGCACGCTCCAGCTTGGGGGCGATGGCGGCGTAGAGCTCCTGCAGGGAGACCATGCGGACCTCAACCTCACTGCTGTAACGGCGGTTGTACTCCTGGATGGTGCGCAGGATTTCGGGTTCGGGGGGCGCATTGTCGCTGAACACACCGGAAACGGAGGTGACGATGAAGTCGTAGCCGTAACCGTGCTCCTCGCACAGGCCCAGGTACTGATCCAGATTCCGGTGGAGGGTGGAGGCGTCATCGGCTTCCTGCCCCTGATTGCCCAGATGGTTCAGCATCATGAAATTGGAAGAACGGTTGGGCTTCAGACCCAGCACATTGCCCAGGTTGTAGTGCTCTCCGTTCCACACCAGCAGACGCTGGCCGGCGGTGTTTTCCCACCAGAAGGCGTTCTGGTTCTGGTACAGAGGATACATTCCATGGTGGCAGTGGATGTTTGTAAACAGGAATTCCACGCCCTCAGCGACCATAGCGTCCCGATAGCCCATGGAAATGCCGTTGATATCGGCCATCATGGCGGTTTTCATGGGAAGCTTTTTCTGCCACTGGTGCAGCCGATCCTGGAAGACGGTGCAGTCCACCAGATCGTTGAAGTTCAGGTAGTTGGCGGACAGACCAATTTTCCCCTGGGAGGCTAGGTTCAGGAAAGCCTCTTTCTCCGCTTCCGTGGCTTCCTTGAAGAACTCCTCCACGCAGAAGAGGGTTTCGCAGTTCCAGCGGAAGTCCGCGTTTTCTTCCTTTTCCATCAGGGACAGCACGGTGCGGATATAGTCCACCTGGTTGTCGATGACCCGCTCTTGCAGGTCGGTGTAGCCGATGTCGGTGTGGGAATGGTGAATGACATAGACGGTTTTGATGGAGTGTGCCATAATAATACCCCTTTTATGTTAGCCGCGTACGCAGGCCAGAATGACTTTGATTTCTTCCCCATCGGGGGAGACAATTTCGTATTCTCCCGCTGCCTCGGGGAGGATGCAGGTTTCCGCGTAATAGAGAGGGAAGGGCGGGAATGCGTTTTTGGTGCTGACCAGAAGGGCCTTTCTGCCCTCCACCAGGTTCAGCATATGGACGCTGCCGTTGCGATGCACGGGAAGACCGGAGCGGGTGCTGAACCGGAAGGTGTCCAGAAATTCCCGGTTGTGAAGTCCGGTGCGTTCCACGGTTCCCCGGGAATCCTGGTGGACGATGGTTACCGCGTTGACAAGATTCTCCTGAACCCATTGGGTGTTCCGGTTCCACTGAATGTTGGCGGCGCCGTGTTTCAGATGGATGGGCCGGGGCTTGCCGTCCAGGTCCAGCCGTCCCCAGTCCCAGAGCTTAAAGGTGAAGATGTAGGGGGTGGCGCTGATTTCCAGCACCATGGTGTTGGCGCCGGAGCAATGCACGGTTCCTCCTGGAATCAGCAGATGGTCGTGCTTCTTCACCGGGATCTGATTGACATAACGCTCGGCGGGGAAGGGGGCATCCCCCTGCTGGGCCCGGTCCAGGGCATCGAGCATTTCGCCGGGTTTGGTGCCGGTTTTGATGCCCAGATAGACGCAGGGCGCTTCGCCCTGGGCGTCCAGGATGTAGTAGCTTTCGTCCTGGGTGTAGTGCATATGGAATTTCTGCTGGATGTACTCCGTCAGCGGGTGTACCTGCAGCGACAGGTTCTGGCCGTTCATGGTGTCCAGCATATCGAAACGGATGGGGAATTCCTTGCCGAACCGGGCGTGGACCCGGTCGCCCAGAAGGTTCACCGGCTGGGAAAGCACCAGATTCAGCGCGGGGGTCTGCACCAGTGTACCACCGAAATCCAGCAGCAGGCTGTTTTCCTCGGGAACGCCGTCAAAGCTCCAGGCGTAGTTGCTTCCGTTTTCCGGCAGGTCAAAATTCCGCTTCATCCAGTCCCCGCCCCAGACACCGGGGTCAAAGTAGGGAACCAGTCGGAAGGGCTGCAGCGCCGTCTGCCGAAGGGCCTCCCGGTAGGCATCTCCCGAAGCCATGGGGAAAACATCCGCAGAGGTCATATCCAGGTAGAAGTCCAGCTTCGGCAGCAGCTTTTCCTTCACCCGGTCTGCCCAGCGCCATTCGGCGAAGTAGCCCCGCTTGTACTTCTCCCGCTGGGGAAGGTTTTCCCGGGCGGTGCGCCAGTTGGGGAGCCCCTGGCGGTAGCGCAGCTGGATTTCCCAGCGGGTGATGTCCGCATAGAGGAGCAGGTCAGCAGGATATACCAGGCTGGCCCCGACGCCGTAGACCAACACCAGTCCGGAGGGAACCGCGTCAATTTGCTTCCGGGCGGCGGCCAGATTCTCCTGGGGGAAGAAATCCTCCAGATTGTAGGTAGTCATGATGCCGAAGACGGGATCCTCGGTCAGCTCCCGCTGTATCAGATCGTCCAGTGCTTCCGGGGCGATGGCTAAGGCATCGCTGTGGATCATCAGGACAGGATGGAGGGGGGAGAGCAGCTCCAGCAGGGCATCCTGGTCAACGCCAGGATAGGCCTCGGCCACCAGGACAGTTCTTCCTGGTTTGAACGCTTTTTGAATTTTGGAACAGATGTCAGCCTGACCGGATACGGCAGAGCCCTCCGGAGCTGTCACGGAAATGGTTGGAAAACACCGGTAGGCGGATGAAGGTGTGACGGTATCCATGGATATCCTCCTGCAGATTGTTGTCATGGATAACATACACAATCCTGACGGGATTGTCAATACCAAATCAAAAAAATAAAATTTGTATTTACAAATGTAGAGATGTGTGGTATAGTGTAAATTGCTGATACCGGAAACAGACAAATTGTTGTTTGTCGCGCCGAAAAAATACTGTCATTGCGAGCCAGCGCGCACGCTGGCGTGGCAATCCCCTATGGATTTAGGGCCGTTTTCGCCCCGTTTCCCCATTCAACCGGGGGATTGCCACACCAGTGTGCGCACTGGTTCGCAATGACAGGAAACTCGGAATGCGCATTTGCAAACACCAATTTGTCACTGTGTTTACTCCTCAAATGGGAACCAGTTGTTCGGGGGAATCGCTCGGTATTTATGAAAATGAAAGAGGTGGATGTAATGGCGCAGGCGCTGTATATTCAGGCGGCGGAGTATATTCGGGAGAAAATCGCGGAGGGGGAGTATCCGGTGGGGAGCCAGATTCCCACGGAAAATGAGCTGGCCCTGACGCTGGGGGTCAGCCGTCCCACAGTGCGGCAGGCCCTGGACACCTTGGCCAGGGAGGGCCGGGTGACCCGGGTGAAGGGAAGTGGCACTTTCGTTTCCGAGCCGAAGCTGGTGCACGAGTCCACCAGCTTTGTCACAGGCTACCGGGAGGAATGCCGAAACCGCCACCGGATTCTGCGGACCAAGGAGGTTTGCCTGCACACCGAGAAGGCGGAGGGGGCTGTGGCAGAGGCCCTCCGGCTGAAACCGGGCCAGAGCGTCACAAAGCTGACCAGAATCCGGCATCTGGAGGATGTGAACGGCAACGCTCCGGTGGTATATACCACGGTGTATGTGCCCTGCAAGCTCTTCCCCGATATGGCGGAACAGGATTTTACCGACGGGTCGCTGTATGAGGCTCTGGACAGCAGAGGATTGTCCGTGGTTCATGCTTCCCGGCGGCTTGAGGTGGTGATGCCGCCCTCCGAGGTGGCTGCGGGGCTGGGCATTGGGGCTTTTGAGCCCACGGTGTTCATTTCCTCCAAGGGCAGCACCCGAAACGGGCAGATGGTGGAGTACAGTGAGAGCTACTATCCGGCCAGCCGGAGCAGCTTCCAGATTGAAATTCAGCGGTAAGGATAGTGGATTTGATGAGGGAATACATCTGCCTGGATGTGGGCGGGACGGAGATCAAAACCGCCTGTGTTGACGAATTTGGAAAACTCACGCAGCCCCTGCGGCATTTCCCTGCCCGGGCCGGGGAAAATGCCGAAAATCTGCTGGCGCATTTTGCAGAAATTATTCGGGAAACCAATCCGGCGCCGGGGAAGTCGGCCGGGATTCGGCTGGCCTTTCCGGGACCTTTTGATTACGAGCGGGGAATCTGCCTGATGCAGGGGCTTGCGAAGTATGACGCCCTTTATGGGCTGGATCTTCGCCGGGAGCTGGGAAACAGGCTGGGCGTGGAGCCGGAGAGAATCCGGTTTGCCAATGATGCTTCTGCCTTCGCACTGGGGGAAATGGGCTTTGGAGCGGCCAGAGGGAGCGAACGGGCGCTGTTTGTGTGCATCGGCACGGGATGCGGCAGCGGTTTTGGCCTGAATGGGGTGCTGGCGCCCCGAGGAACACCGGGCGTGCCGGACAGCGGCTATATCTATGATGCCCCGTTCCTGGAAGCCCGGATTGACGATTATCTCTCCTGCCGGGGGCTGATGGGGCTGACCCGGGAGCGTCTGGGGGAGGCTCTGGACGGGAAAGCCTTGGCCCAGCGGGTTCTGGAGGGAGATTCCCAGGCAGAGGATTGCTTCCGGGAATTCGGTGTGCGGCTTCGGGACGCGCTGATCCCCTTCCTGGACGGCTTCCGGCCGGAAGTGGTATGCCTGGGCGGGCAGATCATGAAGAGCGGAGCATTCTTCCTGGGGCCGCTGGAGGCCGAATGCGGCAGACGGGGTATCCGGACTGCCGTCACGGAGGACACCTCCCTTCGCACCATGCAGGGCCTGACAAGGATATAAGCAGCACATTTCTGCCTTGATTTTTTTACTGGTTAGAGGTATGATTGGGTCATTCAGCAGAGAAGGAAGTGCTTATATGGGTGCAAAAAAGAAAGAACTGCTCAGGACAATCAAATTTGTGCTGTTCTCCATCAGCGCGGGCGTGATTCAGGTGGTGAGTTTTACCATCCTGGAGGAGGTCCTGGGGCTGGTGCACTGGCTGTCGTACCTGATCGCCCTGGTGCTGTCGGTGCTTTGGAATTTTACGCTGAACCGGAAGTTTACTTTCTGCTCCGCAGGCAATGTGCCTGTAGCCATGGCGAAGGTGGCGGGATTCTATGTGGTGTTCACGCCGCTGTCAACCTGGTGGACGGCGGTGCTCACCGGGGAGAATATGGGATGGAATCCCTACCTGGTGCTGGCCATTACGATGATTGTGAACTTCGTGACGGAATATCTGTTTGACCGGTTTGTGGTGTTCGGAAATAGCATCGACACCGCGAAAAAAACATCTCCCTGAGGGTTTCCTCAGGGAGATCCTTTTTTAGATGGTTGTCAGACCCGCGTCTACCAGCTTTTGCAGGCTCATGAGGATGCCCAGCTTGGCGTGACACCAGGTCAGGCCGCCCTGGAAATAGACGGCGTAGGGCGGACGGATGGGTCCGTCGGCGGAGAGCTCGATGGAGCTGCCCTGGACGAAGGCACCGGCGGCCATGATGACCTTGTCCTCATAGCCGGGCATATCGGAGGGGTAGGGGGTAGCGAAGCTGTCCACAGGGGCGGCGGACTGGATGCCCTCGCAGAAGGCGACCATGGCTTTTTCGCTGCCCAGCTCTACAGCCTGGATGATGTCGTGGCGGTCTTCCTCGGCACCGGGGACGCACCGGAAGCCCAGAGGCTCATAGAGATTGGCGGCGAAGATGGCGCCTTTCTCCGCCCCGGCTACCACGGTAGGGGCCAGGAAGAAGCCCTGGTACAAAGAGGTCATGAGCCCCAGGTTCGCACCCACCTCCTGGCCCAGGCCGGGGGCGGAGAGCCGGTAGGCGCAGCGGTCTACGCATTTCTTCGTACCGCAGATATAGCCGCCGATGGGGGCGAGGCCACCGCCGGGGTTCTTAATCAAGGATCCCACTACCATATCAGCCCCCACATCGGAGGGCTCAACGGTTTCCACAAACTCCCCGTAGCAGTTATCCACCATGATGGTTACATCGGGTTTGCACTGCTTGCAGAAGGCAATCAGCTCCCCAATCTGGCTGACGGAGAAGGTGGGGCGGGTGGCGTAGCCCTTTGAGCGCTGGATAGTGATGAGCTTGGTTTTTTCGTTGATGGCGGCGCGGATGCCCTCGTAATCGAAGCCGCTGTCGGGAAGCAAATCCACCTGCCGGTAGCTTACACCGTACTCTGCCAGGGAGCAGGGGCTTTCCCGGATGCCGATGACCTCCTGCAATGTATCATAGGGCGCTCCCACCGGGGAGAGCAGCTCGTCTCCGGGGAGAAGATTGGCGGAGAGAGCCACGGTCAGGGCGTGGGTTCCGCAGACAATCTGGGGGCGAACCAGGGCCGCTTCGGTATGGAATACATCCGCATAGACCCGCTCCAAAGTGTCCCGGCCCAGGTCGTCATAGCCGTAGCCGGTGGTTCCTGCGAAGCAGGCGGCGGACACCCGGTTCTTCCGCATGGCCCAGAGCACCTTTGCCTGGTTGTACTCCGCGATGCGGTCAATGGCTTCAAAGCGTTCCTTCAGCCGTTCCAGGGCGGCCTCCCCGTAGGCGTACACGGCGGGGGAAACGCCCATAGTCTGATAAAGCTCCAGTAAATCTTCCATTTTTTCTTCTGGGCACCTCAAAAAACTCCCCTTTTGGGTTTTGGCCGGATCTTTTGTCCCCACAATTCCTATTGGAAATTCCGCAATACATCCAGTATTCCGAAATTTCCAATACTTTTGTGAGAACAAAATCTCTCGCCCAAAACCACAAAAAGCAGTTTTTAGAGGTGCCTTCCCTTTTCTTTGTTCTCAAGGGGAAATTATAGTAAAAACCATCCCGAAAGTCAAGTCCGGGATGGTTTTCGCGTTAATCACGGGAGCGGCGGTTCCTTCCGCCGAAGAGGACAATCAGCCGCAGCAGCTGGGCCAAGGCGGTGGCGGTGGCGGCTACATAGGTCAGGGCGGCAGCCCGGAGGGTTTTCTTCGCGCCCTGCTGTTCCTCGGCGGTAAGGATGCCGCCCTGCTCAATGGCTGCCAGGGCCCGGCGGCTGGCGTTGAATTCTACGGGGAGGGTTACCAGCTGAAACACAAGGCTCAGCCCAAAGCAGGCGATGCCCAGGTATACCAGGGTGTAGGAAAGGTTTCCTGCAAAGGAGAACAGCAGCCCCAAAAGAATCAGGGGCATGGCCAGCTTGCTGCCGAAATTGGTAACGGGGATAATGGCTGCCCGGAGTTTAATGGGGGCATACCCCTCGGCATACTGGACGGCGTGGCCAGCTTCGTGGCAGGCGACTCCGATGGCTGCGGTGGAGGTGCTGCTGAATACATCGTCGGACAGGCGGATGACGTTGGTCCTGGGGTCATAATGATCCGTCAGGTTTCCGCTGACCCGGTCAATGCGAACCCCACGGACACCGTTGGCGGACAGCACCCGCTGGGCGGCCTCTGCTCCGGTAATCCGCCGGGCGGAAAACTGACGGGAATAGCGCTTGAAGGTGCTGTTGACATTGCTGCTGGCCCAGAGAGACAGAATCAGGCAGGGCAGAACAAGAACCACATAGGTCCAGTCAAAGCCATAATAGTAATAGGGCATCAAAATCACTCCTTATCGGTATTCCGGCTCCATGGCGTCATGGAGTACATCGGTGACGGCTCCCCGGAAGATGGCATCCGCCTGAGAATGCAGCGTCTGCAGGGCTCCGGCGGAAAGATTTACGGGAAGCTGGCCGGGCATATACAGATCCTGGTCGAAGATGAACTTGACCTCCTTATCTTCCTTTCCCTGCTGCTTGACAAGCCCCGGCCCTGCGTGGAGCTTCACCCGGCAGCCACCCCGGATGGCCAGCTCCGCGTCCACACTGCACCGGGTGGCGGCGCTTTCCGCCACATCCTCCTCCATCAGCGGGCCCAGGTAGCAGGGGGAAATCAGCTGGGAGAAAGGGACTCCCTCCAAGGACAACCGACTGCGGGAGATGAAGTTGATATAGCGCAGTCCCACCCGCTGAAAATAGGCGGGCTTGTACAGGCGGATAAAGGCTGCCAGGGGCTTGTCTAAGCGAGCGGCAAACTCCTCCCAGCTGGGATACCGGGAGCAGCTGAGGGAAATAAAGTTTCCCGTCAGATTCAACCGCCAGACACCGTCGGGAGAGGCAAACTGGTAGTTGACCACGGTGGGAGGGTTTTCCAGGGAAAAATGCCCGGGGGCTCCCGTGACCTTGGGAGGCGGCACGTCCCGGCGGAGGGTGTACTCCGGGTAGTCCTCCCGGATGGCCTCCTGAAAGGCGGCGGGAGGATTGGCGCTGATGCTGAGGATCTCCGGAAAGCGCAGCTGACAGATGACCTCAGAAAGAGGACTCCTGCGGTAATGGCAGCGCTGCTGCTGTGTGAACATAGTCATCCCTCATTGTGTACATTTTTTATACTTCTATTATAGCAAATTCCGCGGCGAAGGCAAGGGACGAACCGGGAAAGCAATTGTAAATTTTCCTTGTCGCAATTTGGTGCAGATTTGTTCACAATTTATTCAAATAAAGCGATGAGGAAACTGGTATACTCAAAACAATACCGTAAGCTGAACGGTAAATTGTTGTTTAGCAGCTTCGCCTCAAGTTTTCTGTCATTGCGAACCAGTGCGCACGCTGGTGTGGCAATCCCCCGGTTAGAGGGAAAATGTACCGAAAAGTGCCCGGAAGAGTGGGAGTCGCTGCGATTTTTGGTGGTAATCGTTTCCTGGTTCCGTTCAACCGGGGGATTGCCACAC
>JBJEYY010000062.1:0-2898 GCA_051887095.1 Faecousia sp.
CGGGGGATTGCCACACCAGTCTGCGGACTGGTTCGCAATGACAGGTAATTTGCAGCGCGCCCTTTCAAACAACAATTTATCGCTTTGTAGAAAACTGCTTACCGGATGTCCTTGCGGCAGTATTGCCAGAAGGCGGCGAGGATGCCGGCGGCGCAGAGGGCCATGCCGATGAGAACGTACACGGCATTCAGCTTCCCCTCGGCCAGGATGTCCGCGCCCTCGGCGTAGCCGTAGGGGGTGATGTACTTGAGAAATTCCGCCTTGTCCGAGATGTTGGCCAGGATGTTCACAAAATACATCCCGATGGCAAGGCCCATGCCCGCGCCCAGGCTGCCCTGGCGGAAGAAGGCGGAGAGACCGAAGCAGATGCCGCCCAGCTCCACCTGAACCAGCAGGTACGCCAGGTGCAGCAGCGTCAGCTCCTTCCAGGGAATGGAGTCCCCAATGGCCGCGATGGAAGCCACTGCCATGGCGTAGACCAGCACATTGAGAATCACAATCTGTGCCATCAGGGCAATCATCTTCCCGGTCACCACGGCGCTTCTTGTGACGGGGTGGGTCAGCAGGAACTCCGCCGTTCCGGTCTGCTCCTCTTTGGAAAGCATACCAGCCCCGGTCATGGCGGCGTAAAGCGCCCCGCCGATGCCCAGAATATTGCCGCACTCCACGGCGTAGAAGCCGGTGAGGGTGCCGAAGTTTAAGCGGTCCATGCCGAAGGCCGCCGTAAAGGAGCCCATGGAGGCGAACATGGCGGTGACATCTGCCATCTGCTGCTCCATCTGAGGATACATCAGGACACAGATTACCACAAAGAAGCCGATGCAGCCCGTCCAGATGGCAAGCGCTTTCCAGCCCTGGCGGAGCTCATGACGAAGGATGGTCATTTCGATTCCTCCTTTTCATAGTAGTGCAGGAATACCTCCTCCAGGTCCGGCTCGGCGATGGTCACATCCTCCACCCGACCACCGGAGAGGCAGGACAGGAGCGCCTGCATATCCCCGCTGTAGAGGAAGCTCAGCCCCTCCTCGGTCTGCCGGCAGTCCCGGATTCCGGACAGGGTCTGAACCTCCGCCGAACCCCGGAGGGTGACCCGCCGGGCATTGGTGCGGGCAAGCTCCTCCACGCTGCCGCAGGCGAGCAAGACTCCCTCCCGGATGATGGCGGCCCGGGTGCAGTTGCGCTGGATTTCCGAGAGAATGTGGCTGGAAAGGAAGACGGTTGCCCCCTCCCGGTTCCGCTCCTGAAGGATGGAGAAGAATTCCCGCTGCATCAGCGGGTCTAAGCCGCTGGTGGGCTCGTCCAGAATGAGAAGCTCCGGCTTATGCTGCAGCGCGCAGACGATGCCCACCTTTTTCCGGTTGCCAAAGGACAGCTCCTCCACCTTCTTCCCGGTGTCCAGCTGGAGACGCTCACACAGGGCTTCCGCCTCCCGGGCGCAGTTTTTCCCGCGAAGGTCTGCCGAAAGCTTCAGCACCTCCCGGACCCGCATCCCCCGGTAGAACACCGCCTCCGAGGGCAGATACCCGATTCCTGCCAGGATTTCCTTCCGATCCGCGCCAATGTCCAGCCCCAGCACCCGGGCGGAGCCGGAGGTGGGGGTGATGAGCCCCAGCAGGCACCGGATGGTGGTGGATTTGCCCGCCCCGTTGGGGCCGATGAAGCCGAAGAATTCCCCCTGCTCCACCGTCAGGGTCAACTCCCGGATGCCCCGGGCCTTGCCATAGAATTTGGTTAGAGCTTGCGTTTGAATTGCTTCCATAGGATCCCTCTTTTCATTTGAAATTGATTTTCCACAAAGTATCTGTCGGGTGAAACTCGCAAATCGATAAATTGTTGTTTACAAGTTTGCGCCTCAAGTTTCCTGTCATTGCGAGCCAGTGCGTACACTGGCGTGGCAATCCCCCGGTTAGAGGGAAAATGTACCGACAAGTGCCCGGAAGAGTGGGAGCCGCTGCGATTTTTGGCGGTAATCGTTACCTGGTTCCTTTAAACCGGGGGATTGCCACACCAGCGTGCGCGCTGGTTCGCAATGACAGGAAATTTGAAACGTGTAGTGTAAACAACAATTTATCATTCTGTTTCCGTCAGGGCGATGGGCTTTTGCGCAGATAGACGGATTTCCAGAATTCAATCATGGCCCGGAAGTCCCGCTCCATTTTGGTGTAGTCAATGTCGCCCCGCTGGACGGTTTCCCAGAGGTAGCCCTCGGAGGCCCAGTACATATCCTGATACATCATCCGAATATCCAGCCCGGGGACGAACTGCTCCGGGTCCAGATTCAGCAGGGTGCGGCTGGCCTTGAACCGGAAGTGCTTCTGGTAGCTGGCCTGAATGGCGGCGCAGATTTCCGGGTCCTTTTCGTAAAAGGCCCGGATGGTGAAGCCGCCCACGCTGGGGTATCTTCGAAGGATCTCCATCTTGGCCTGCATCCCCCGGTACATGCTTTCGAAGAGGTCCTTCTGGGCGTAGCATTCATATTTGGTCAGGTATTCAATGGTGGTTTCGGCGCATTTTTCCCACAGGAACAGGTACAGCTCCTTCTTGTTGCGGAAGTAGTGAAAGAGCAGGGATTTGCTGATGCCCGCCTCGGCGGCAATCTCGCTGACGGGGCTTTTCTTGTAGGAGTTCTGGGAGAATACCCGGTAGCCCGCGTTGAGGATGACCTCCTGCTTTTCCGGGGGCAGGGAGAAGAATTTTTCATTCACGGCTCGCACCTCCTTTAACCGGTCCGGTCAATACCCATTATATCCCATTGACCGTTTTTGGGAAGACCCCCGGAGGGAAAAAATTGTCAAAGGACAAAATAACCTGTTAGTGCGATAAATTGTTGTTTGAAAGGGTGTATTGCAAATTACCTGTCATTGCGAACCAGTCCGCTTAAGTGGTGTGGCAATCCCC
>JBJEYY010000063.1:0-2897 GCA_051887095.1 Faecousia sp.
GTAACAAAACATGCTGTCATTGCGAGCCAGTGCGCACACTGGCGTGGCAATCCCCTAAGGTTTTAGGGCCGTTTTCGTTCCGTTTCCCCATTTTACCGGGGGATTGCCACACCAGTCTGCGGACTGGTTCGCAATGACAGAAAACTTGGAACCTATGTTGTTAACAACAATTTTTCTTACAGTGGCTGGGAGCTCGTGGCGTTCTGTCGGCAGATTGGTTGGTCTGCGGAAACTGCGCCGCTGCTTCGTGCTGTGACTTCGGAAAAAAGAAGGACCTGCCGCGGAACATGCGGCAGGTCCTCGATTACGCTGAAGGTCAGGATTTTGCCCGGGAAAGACGGCGGGAAGCGGCGCGCTGAGGGGAGTAGCCCCGCTTGCGCAGGCACCGGTGATAGGCGGGGAACAGAAACAGGTCGGCCATGACCCAGGCCGCGGGGCTGGCGAAGCACACGGCGGTGAAGCCCAGCCAGGGCACCAGGCACAGTCCGAAGACGGCCCGGGCCACCATTTCCATCACACCGGCGAGAACGGCAAGCTCGGAATAGCCCATCCCCTGAATGGTGAATCGCAGGAGGTTTACAAACAGCAGCGGGACATAGAACAGGGCGTTGGTCATCAGAAATTGGCGGCTCAGCGGGATGACGGCGGCGACAGAGGCCTGATCGTCGGTATTCAGGAAGAGCTGAGTCATTTCCCCGCCGCCGAAATACAGGGCCAGAAGAATCACAACGGAGTAGACGCTGCCTAAAAGGGTGCAGTCGCGGATTCCCTGATGGATCCGTTCCGGCTTACCGGCACCCAGGTTCTGGCCTGCGAAGGTGGCGGCTGTAGTGCCCATGGCGTCAAAGGGGCACACACAGAGCATGCTGACCTTGCTTCCGGCGGTAACGGCGGCCATGGCGCTGGCCCCCAGACCGTTCACGGCAGACTGCAGCAGGATGCTTCCGATGGCGGTGATGGAATACTGCAGCCCCATGGGAAGTCCCATGGCCAGCAGGTGACCCGCAAATACAGGCCGGAATACCAGATCCTCCCGGCTCAGATGGAGAATGGGGAACTTGCGAATCATAAAGATCAGGCACAGGACACCGGAGATCAGCTGACTCAGCAGGGTAGCCCAGCCGGCTCCCGCCACGCCCATACGGAATACCACTATAAAGAGAATATCCAGGACAACGTTCAGTACGCTGGAGAGAATCAGAAACATGAGGGGCGTCCGGGAGTCTCCCAGGGAACGGATAATTCCGGACAGGAGATTATAGAGCATGGTGGCAGGAATTCCCAAAAAGATGATAAAGATGTAATCGTGGGCGTAGGTGAAAACCTCCGCGGGGGTTCCCATCCAGCTAAGAACCTGATGACACATGGATGTGGTGACCAGGGTGACCACGATGGCAATGGAAGCGGTAAGCCAAATCATGTTGCCCACAAAACGGCGCAGGTCATCGTAGCTTTTCTGACCGAACTTCTGGGCAATGGGAATGGCAAAGCCCGCGCAGATTCCGTTGCACAGGCCCAGCACCAGAAAATTGATGGAACTGGTAGAGCCCACACCGGCCAGTGCGTCCACACCCAGAAGCTTACCCACCACCATGGTGTCCACCATGCTGTAGAGCTGCTGGAACAGCAGCCCGAAGGTCAGCGGAAGCATAAAGGAAAGAACCAGCTTCATGGGAGAGCCGACGGTCAGATCCCGGGTACGATTATTGGTCATGGTAATTCACCTCATGCAAGACATATTCGTAATATTGCACAAGATATTACCACTTGGTTTGTGAAATGTCAATAGGAAATCGTATTGAAATATGGAAAAATCGGCACTGCACGTTATCCAAGCATTACGTCCAGCAGCATCATTACGGCAAATCCTATGACAATTCCCATGGTGGCGCTGTAGGGGCTTGTGTCCTGGCTGCGCTGGCATTCCGGGATCAGCTCGTGTACGGCTACCAGAATCATCGCCCCCGCCGCGAAGGACAGGGCATAGGGAAGAATCACCTCCATATGAAGGACAAGCATGGCCCCTGTCACCCCCGCAATGGGCTCCACAATGGCGGACGCCTGCCCCACAAGAAAGCTTCTTCGCCGGGAATATCCCTCTCTGCGCAGGGGGACGGAAACTGCCGCTCCTTCCGGGAAGTTCTGCAGGCCGATTCCCACCGCAACGGAAACAGCACCCATGAGCGCGGAGCTGCTGTGGCTGCCGTTTTGGAGGGCACCGAAGGCCACTCCCACCGCCAGACCCTCCGGGATATTATGCAGTGTGATGGACAAAACCAGCATAATGATGCGGTTGACCCGATGGGCGGAATCCAAGCTCCCGGGGTCGTTTCGGCGCCGGGCATAGGTAACCGCTTTGTCAGACCCCCACAGGAATAAAGCACCCAGAAGGAACCCTCCGGTTGCGACAAACCAGGCGGGAAGCCGGGAAACGGATTCGGCCCGGGCGATGGCGGGCTCCAGGAGGGACCAGAAGCTGGCCGCGATCATTACCCCGGCGGCAAACCCCAGCATGGCGTTCATGGCCTTCGGGGACGGGGAGCGAAAAAACAGAACCACCGCTGCTCCCAGGGCGGTGAACATCCAGGTGCCCAGTGTAGCCAAAAGGGCCATCAAAATATAGTGATTCATGCCGCACCTCCTACCTACATTATATTTATGAGGCGCTGATGGGTGCGAAAAAACAGATTTCCGGCACCGCATGGGGTTTTTCCGCCACATGGGAAGGTCTACGGAGCGTAGGTTGCGGTTTCCTTTTTAAACGGTATATTAATTGGTGGGCAATCAATGCTTCCTGATTTGGTTGCCGATATCACCCGGCAGAAAGGGAAATTGTTGTTTAGCGCACAAAAAACGCTGTCATTGCGAGCCAGTGCGCACACTGGCGTGGCAATCCC
>JBJEYY010000064.1:0-2894 GCA_051887095.1 Faecousia sp.
CCGAAGGCGGCTCTTAGCGCGGAGGAGTGTGCGCACTGGCTCGCAATGACAGCATTTATTGCTACGCTAAACACCATTTTTCCTTTTTCCCCGGCGTTTCCAATCAATTCTCCGCGCTGCGAAGCCACTGGATTTCCTCAGCGTATCCCGGCAGCTCGTTTGGTGTTTCCAGAATCATGGGAAGTTCTTTCAGGGCCGGGTGATTGACGATGGCCCGGAAGGTATCGTACCCCAGACTTCCCTTCCCCAGGCACGCATGCCGGTCCTTGCGGCTGCCCATGGGATTCTTGGAATCGTTAACATGCAGAGCTTTCAGCTTGTCCAGCCCGATCACCGCGTCAAATTCCGCCAATACCCCATCCAGATTACCCACAATATCATAGCCGCCATCGTAAACGTGGCAGGTATCCAGGCAAACGCCCACGCTGTTTGAACCCACCGCGTCCAGAATGTCCTTCAATTCCTGAAAGCTTCCGCCGATTTCGCTGCCCTTTCCCGCCATGGTTTCCAGCAGAACCGTCACGGGATACCCAGGTTCCAGCGCCTTTCTCAAGGCGGCGGCAATATCCTCAATCCCCGCCTCGGTCCCGCGGCCCACATGACTGCCGGGATGAAAATTGTAATACTGCCCGGGCAGCGCCGCCATCCGGCGCAGATCGTCCCGCAGCACCTCCGCCGCGAAGGCCCTGGCCTCGGGGTCCGCCGTGCACAGATTCATGGTATACGCCCCGTGGGCAACCAGCGGCCCGAAATGATTTTCTTCCAGCAGAGCCATAGCCCTGGCCGCGTCGCCGGAATCCTCCTTTTTTGCCCGGCTTCCCCGGGGATTGCGGGTAAAGAAGGCGAAGGTATTGGCCCCAATGTCCAGAGCCGTGCGCACCATGGCTTCGTAGCCCGCCGTGGCGGACAAATGGCATCCCGCGTAAATCATATGCAATCCCTCCTTTCGCCATACCATATCACATTTCTGAAAAAAAATCAAATTTTCCGTTTCCATGGCAGCCCGGATATGCTATACTTGGAAAAGGGGGGATTCCTATGTCAAAATCCGACAATCTGAAGCTGAAGATCTTTTATATTCTTGACTATCTGCAAAGAAACTCTCACCAGGATCACCCGGTGAGAGCCTCGGAGCTGCTGACCATGCTGGAGCAGCAGCACAATATTGTCTGCGACCGCAAAACCGTCTACTCGGATATTGCGGCCCTGCAGGAATACGGCGTGGATATCGTGTCCCTCCCCGGGAAAAACGGGGGCTATTACATCGCCTCCCGGAACTTTGAGCTTCCGGAGCTGAAGCTGCTCATCGATGCCGTTCAGTCCAGCCGGTTCCTCACCGCGCGGAAATCCCGGGAACTCATCGAGAAGCTGTGCAGCCAGTGCAGTGTCTACGACGCCAAGCTCATGCGCCGGGACGTTCTGGTTTCCGGCCGGGTGAAGAGCATGAACGAAACCATCTACTACAATGTGGATGCCATTCAGGAGGCCATCGCCCATAACAAGCAGATCGCCTTTCGCTATTTTGACTGGGATATTGACGGGAAGCGGCACTACCGGGACAAAAGCTACATTGCAAGCCCCTACGGCCTGTGTCAGGACCATGAAAACTGCTACCTTCTGGCCCTGTCTCCCCGGCACGGGGTCACCAGCTACCGGGTGGACCGGATGAGCGACATTCAGTTATCCGAAGAAAAACGTGTCCCCTGCCCGGAGCTCACGGGCAAAGCCCTGACGGAGCACGCCAACCGGCTGTTTCAGATGTACGCCGGGGAGCCCACCACGGTCAAGCTCCGGTTTCACCGGGATCTTGTGAATGTGGTGGTGGACCGCTTCGGCAGGGACACCCTGCTGATCCCCGACGGCGAGGAGCATTTCCTCTTCACCGTGAATGTGGCCGTATCCCCCATGTTCCTCAGCTGGGTCATCGGTTTTGGAGCCAAGGCACAAATCCTCCACCCCCAGAGCGTCATTGACGAATGCGTCAAGCTGTGCCGGGAGGCCATGGAACAATACTCCACACCCTAAGCCAGACAGAAGGATTCAAATACCCTCCGCCACACCACCTGGGTCTTTTTCGTCGCCTCCGCGTCCTTCAGCACCGTCATGGTGTAGTGGTAATTCCCATCGTCCAGGATCACCGCCCTGCCCAGCTGTTCCCCCTTCTCCCCGGAGGTTGCCCATACAAAATCGTACCGATCCGCTCCCTCTGCTCTTGTTTTCATCACCGTCAGACTGTCCCGGTCATAGCCGGAAATCTCCCGGATGGTTTCGTCCACATCCCCGGCTTCCATGGTCTGGATCACGATTTCATAGTCCTTGCACAGATAAATCCGCCCGCTGTCCGTCTGTGCGGCGGGAACCGCCGCCTCATCCGGCAGCTCCACATAAATCTGCCTCTGGGACGCCTCCCGCACCTCCATCGGAGTATCCGCCACGGTTTCCATGGTTTCCTTGGCACCGCAGCCGGCCAGCAGCAGCGGAATCAGCAGCCATACCAGTTTTTTCATTTCCAACCCCTCCCGAAAGGAATCCTCAATGATACTTTGCCTGTACCTCACTGTAATCAATGCTCTGGCCTTTTCACTTATGCTTGCGGACAAGCACCGCGCCAGAAAAAAGCAGTGGCGAATCCCGGAAGCGGCCCTCATGACCACGGCCCTGCTGGGCGGCAGCCTGGGCGCTCTGCTGGGCATGTACACCGTCCGCCACAAAACCCGGCACCCCAAATTCACCGTCGGAATTCCTCTGATCCTCGCCCTGCAGATTTGGGCAGGAATCACTCTCTTCCTCAAAGTATAAGCAGCACCCTTCCGGAACCCCGGAAGGGTGCTGCTTGTATTTATTAATGTGCTTATCGGCTTTACTCAGCTGCTCGGTAAAATGTTGTTTAGCGG
>JBJEYY010000065.1:0-2887 GCA_051887095.1 Faecousia sp.
AATCCTTGGGGGATTGCCACACCAGTGTGCGCACTGGTTCGCAATGACAGCATTTATTGTTTCGCTAAACAACAATTTGTCCATGCACTGAAAAAATCCGAAAAACCCCTTGTCAACGGGGGAAAAACAGGGTATAGTCTAGCAGTATGATATCATTGGACGGGTTTGACCAGCCCGTTGTGAAGATAAAGAGGGGTACCATTCATGAGCACGCAGAAGAAGCAGACCAAAGCAAATCCCAATACCGAGGATGTCCAGGCCGCGCTCCAGAGCCTGATTGCTCAGGGCAAGAAGGACGGCATGATCCGGGCGGCGGACCTGAACGCCCAGTTGGAGAAAATGTCTCTGACGCCGGAGAAGATCGAGGAGATCTACGACCGGTTCGAGGCCATGAACATCCAGATTGTCACCGCCGATCTTGACCTGGATCTGGGGGACCTGGACGATGCCCTGGATTTGACGGGCCTGGAGGAAGAGGACATGGTGGACCCGGTGGATTTGGCCGCCGAGTACAGCCTGGACGATCCGGTGCGGATGTACCTGAAGGAGATCGGTCAGGTGAAGCTGCTGTCCGCCGAGGAAGAGGTGGAGCTGGCCAAGCGGGTCTCTGAGGGGGATCAGTACGCCAAGAACAAGCTCACCGAGGCCAACCTGCGGCTGGTGGTCTCCATCGCCAAAAAGTATTCCGGGCGGGGCCTGCACATTCTGGACCTGATTCAGGAGGGCAACACGGGGCTCATCCGGGCGGTGGACAAATTCGATTGGACAAAGGGAAACAAATTCTCTACATATGCCACCTGGTGGATCCGTCAGGCCATTACCCGGGCCATTGCGGATCAGGCCCGGACCATCCGGGTGCCGGTGCATATGGTGGAGGTCATCAACAAGGCCACCCGCTGCAACCGGAAGCTGGTTCAGGAGCTGGGCCGGGAGCCCACCGTGGAGGAGATTGCCGCGGAGCTGGGGCTGCCCGTGGAGAAGATCATCGAGGCCAACCGCACCGCTGCCGATACCCTTTCCCTGGACACCCCCGTGGGTGACGAGGAGGATACCTCCATCGGCTCCTTCGTGGAGGACGAGCGGACCCCCGGGCCCGCCGACGCCACCTCCAACGCCCTGCTTGCCGAGGCATTGAAGGAGATTTTGGATACGCTGACTGAGCGGGAGGCCGATGTGCTGCGGATGCGCTTCGGCATGTACGACGGACGGACCCACACCCTGGAGGAGGTGGGCCAGATCTTCGGCGTCACCCGGGAGCGGATCCGCCAGATCGAGAACAAGGCCATCCGCAAGCTCCGCCATCCCAGCCGGGCCAAGAAGATCCGGGATTTCTATTGCTGATAGTAAAAACCGCCGTGAGGAACCCCTCACGGCGGATTTTTTTGAAGCAGTTCCTGCTGACCGACAAATTGTTTTTTGTCGTGCCGAAAAAACGCTGTCATTGCGAACCAGTGCGCACACTGGTTCGCAATGACAGGAAACTTGTGGCGCACTCAGCCAAACAACAATTTATCGCTCTGCTTCTGAGGTGCGCATAAATGTCCCCACCCTTGCGGGTGGGGATACGTTCATTTCTTCCTGCGGTCGAAGCCCTGGGTGCGGTAGTAGGTATCCTTGGCGGCGTACATTTGCTTGTCCAGATTGGCCAGAAATTCCTCCACACTGTCCCGCTCGGTGTCAAACCGGCTGATGCCAATGGCCATGGAAATGGTGTAGGGGGCTTCACCGGAGTCGTTGAAGGCCTTGGTCTTCTGCTCCACCTTGGCCATCACGGCCCGGGCGGCCGCTTCCGCGGGGGTGACCATGAGAATCAGAAATTCGTCCCCGGCGCACCGGATGGCCACGCCGCCGGTGGGGGTGGACTCGGAGAGGATACGGCCGATGGTGCGGATGGCATCATCCCCGCAGGAGTGGCCGTAGCGGTCGTTGATGCCCTTGAAATCGTTCATGTCAATGTAGATACCGTAGACGAAGCGGCCTCCCAGGTGCTTGCGGTGGGACAGAATGTAGTCTAAGTACCGGCGGTTATACAGCTCCGACAGGGAATCCACATAGGCATTCATGGACTGCAGCTGCACATGGACGAAGGTCATGGCGATGGCCACGGTGGTCCAGCCGATGCTGATGCCGTAGAACAGCCCCTGAAGCACGGTGCCCAGGATGCAGGGGATGATGAAATAGAGTACCGGGAAGAACTGAATGTGCAGCCCGGATTTCCGGGCAGCAAGGGAAAGGTATAAGCTGTAGGCGTAGTAGCCGAAGAGGAACACATAGCTTATCCACACCAGCTTCCCCCGCTGGTACACATTCTCGGGGGAAATGGTGAACATCAGCCCGGAGCCAAGCACGGAGGAGATCACCAGTCCGGTGACAACCGCTACGGGGATCAGGAGAAAGCAGGAGCTGATATAAAGCCGCCGCACATTGGTGTGGATGCGAAAGTCCACATACAGGCACCAGAAGCAGCCCACAAAGATGGTGCCCAGAAACAGCAGGGCGTTGACCGCATAAGAAACCACCCGGCAGCCCTGGAAAATCTTCCCGTCGATCAGGAAGGATACCGCCTCCAGAACGCAGCCCAGGATGGTGATGAGGATGATCATATCATAGAGAATGTCTCCGGCCCGGCGTTTCTTCACGCTGCCCAGCCAGGTGGCCCGGAGCAGAAGCATGAGCATCACACCAATTCCGTTGACCAGGAGAATTTCCGGTATGTTTATGGTTTCCATTTCGGGCCCCCGTTCAGACCGCACTGCGGATGATATTTCTTCACACTACAATTATAGCATAACCTTCCCCAATTCGCAAAGATATTTTGGAGAAGAAAATGAAAATGTGCTTATCGGCTTTACTCAGCTGCTCCGTAAAATGTTGTTTAGCGGTCCGC
>JBJEYY010000066.1:0-2883 GCA_051887095.1 Faecousia sp.
TTCCTTTCAACCGGGGGATTGCCACACCAGTCTGCGGACTGGTTCGCAATGACAGATAATTTGGGACGTACACCTACAAATACCAATTTATCGCGCTGTCGGCTTCATCTGATATTTTACCAAGGAGGCAACCATATGAAATACGGCTTCGGCATTGATCTTGGCGGTACTACTGTGAAGATCGCTTACTTCGACCAGAGCGGCACCATGCTGGACAAGTGGGAGATTCCCACGGTCACGGAAAACGGCGGCGTTCAGATTCTGCCGGACATCGCCCGGTCGGTTCTCGGCTACCTGGAGGCCAAGGGCATCGCCCGGGAGCAGATTCTGGGTCTGGGCATCGGCGTTCCCGGCCCTGTCAGCGGTAAGGGCGTGGTGAACCGGTGCGTGAACCTGGGCTGGGGCGTGTTCAACATCGCCGATTCTTTGTCCTCCCTGACCGGCTTCCCGGTGAAGGCAGGCAACGATGCCAACGTGGCCGCCCTGGGCGAATTCTGGAAGGGCGGCGGCCAGGGCTGTGAGAACATGGTCTTCGTCACCCTGGGCACCGGCGTGGGCGGCGGCATTGTGGTGGACGGCCGTCTGCTCCACGGCTCCCACGGCTCCGGCGCGGAGATCGGCCATATGGTTCTGCGGCCCCAGGAGACCGAGCGGTGCAGCTGCGGCAAGCACGGCTGCGTGGAGCAGTACTGCTCCGCCACCGGCATCGTCCGGCTGGCAAAGCGGCATCTTGCCGCCAGCGAGATGCCCTCCTCCCTGCGTGGCCTGGAGTCCTTCGCCGCCAAGGACGTATTCGACGCGGGCAAGGCCGGGGATGCCCTGGCCCTGGAGGTTCTGGACGAATTCTATCAGCTCATGGGCGAGTTCCTGGGCAGCCTCTGCTCCGTGGTGGACCCGGAGATCGTGGTGCTGGGCGGCGGCGTCAGCAAGGCGGGCACCATGCTCTTAGACGGCGTGGAGCCCTGGTTCCATAAGTACGTATTCCACGCGGCCTCGGACGTGAAGTTCTCCCTGGCCTCCCTGGGCAACGACGCGGGGGCCTACGGCGCCTTCAAGCTGGCCCTGGACGCCTTCGGCGTGTAATTTTCTCCAAAACAAAGCAGACCCGGCCCAGCGCCGGGTCTGCTTTGCTGCGCTTAGGAAGATAAATTGTTGTTTACGCAAAAAAACGCTGTCATTGCGAGCCAGTTCGCAAACTGGCGTGGCAATCCCCCGGTTGAATGGAACCGGGTAACGATTACCGCCAAAATCGTACCGTTTTCCCACTTTGTAGGGCAGTTGTCGATACATTTTACCACTAACCGGGGGATTGCCACACCAGTCTGAGGACTGGTTCGCAATGACAAAAAATTTGAAACGTGTAGTGTAAACAACAATTTGTCGCACAGGCGTGTTAATCCCAAACGGCATTCGCCGTATTACCGGATTTTTTCTCCGTTCAGCACCGCCTCCTGGAGGGTGTCCCCCTGGTAGCGCAGGGTCAGCAGGAAAAAGGGCGCGTCCTCCCACAACAGCTTCAGGAAGATCTTGTCCCCCTCCCACTTGGGAAGCTCGTCCAGAAACGCCCGGGGAACCCATTGCAGATCCCCCTCGTCGCATTCCTTCAGTTCCCCCTCAAAGCCGTCCGCGGTGAACAGGTACATATACTCCCCCTCCCAGCAGTCAGAAAGGAAGGTCACTATGCCCCGGCACCGCCAGGAGGTGAGATGCAGTCCCGTCTCCTCCGTGGCCTCTCTCAGCAGGCATTCATCCGGGGATTCCTGATCCTCGAACTTGCCGCCGATGCCGATCCATTTGTCCTTATTCAAATCGTTTTTCTTCTTCACCCGGTGGAGCATCAGTACCTCGTCCCCCCGGGTGATGTAGCACAGCGTGGAGTTAATCACGATTTACACCCTCTTCACCAGCCGGATGGCCAGGTGCTGGTTGTCCACATCCACCCGGTCGTGGCCCTCCTCCCGCTCCCCGTCCAGGGTCCAGGGCATTTCCGGGTCCGCGTAAACCGTCACATGATGGGCGCTGCGGAAGGTAATCATGGCGCAGTTGTATTCCTGGCTTTGGAGGGCCTGGATGCACTCGGAAATCTCCGCCAGATTCCGGGGGGCCCGCACCAGCAGAATCTCCAGCAGCCCGTCGGCCATATCCACCTGCTTGGGGTCCAGGGTCAGAATTCCGCCCACGGAGGTGGAGTTGCAGATGGCACCGAAGAGGAAATCGTCCTCCACCACCTCTCCGTCCATCTCCATGCGGATGTGCTCCTTGCGGATCTGGGACAGCTCCTGGATTCCCTCCAGCACGTAGGCGGTGTGGCCCAGGGCGTTTTTCACGCTCTGAGGGGTGGTATAGCTGGCCCGGGTAAATGCCCCGAAGGAGGCCACATAGGAGAAATACCGCTCCCCAAATTTGCCTACATCATAGGCAACCGCCTCCCCCTCCAGAATGTCCTGAGCCGCCTGCAGGACATTGGTGGACAGCTTCAGGCTGGCGGCAAAATCGTTGGTGGAGCCCGCCGGGATATAGCCCAGATTCACGTCGTTGCCGGATTTCAGCAGTCCGGAGACGGTTTCGTTGAAGGTTCCGTCCCCACCGCAGCAGACGATGAGGTCCGCCTCTCCGGCCAGACGCTCCACCGCCTCCGCGGCGCTGCCCGGACCGGTGGTCATATGGGTAATCACGTCATACCCCGCCTTGGTGAACAGCAGCAGCAGGTCGCTGAGCTGCCGGTTCGCCCGCTTCTGCCCGGCAAAGGGATTCATGATAAACAGCATCTTTTTCATAGCATACCTCGTCCTATCATCATTGTCCGGCTTCTCAGGAAGATAAATTGTTGTTTGGCGAATATATGCTGTCATTGCGAGCCAGTGCGCACACTGGCGTGGCAAT
>JBJEYY010000067.1:0-2882 GCA_051887095.1 Faecousia sp.
GCGCGCTGGTTCGCAATGACAGAAAAATTGAAACGTGTAGTGTAAACAACAATTTATCTGCGCATGGATAGATCCGCGCAAGCGGATCGCGCGATTTTTTCCTTGCAAACCGGGCCGGATTCTGTTATACTTAGGACGCTATGAAAAACAGAATTCATCTCTACGTTAGCCGGAAAAACGTGCTGACCTGGCTGATGGCGCTGTGCATGGCCGGCTCGGCAGTGGCCCGCATCGGAATCTACTGTGTGAAAGGGACAGGAGATTCGTCATTCGTGTGGAGCCAAATCGTTCTGCCTACGGCAGCTGTCCTGCTCTACGCCCTCATCGCCCTGCTTCAGGGCAAGGAACAGTTCTACAAAACCGCAATTCCCGTCTGGATGATGGCCCTGTATTCCGCCGTATGGATCAATGCCAATATTCAAAGCCGGATGATGGTGTGGCTGTTCTGGGTAGCGCTGGTCTTCTTCGCCTTCCTCTACACCGACATTACGGCCGGCCACCGGATCCACGCTGTTTCCCTGCTGCTGCCTGTTGTAGCCGCTCCGGTGATATTCATTCTCTATTTCTACCGGGAAGCTCTTGCCGCCGGGGATATGGAATGTATACTTTTCAGTCTGCCGGATCTTCTGGCGCTGCTGGGCTGCATTTTGCAGGTGTTTGCCATCCGAATCCACCCCCGGGGAGAATACCACCCCACCTGGGGCGACCGGGTGGATGGGCGGCGCATCCGCTCCCTGCCTCCCATTTCCCAGATCTCTCCGTACATCATGGTGGACCGCAACGAGTCGTCCAATCAGTTTGCCGATTCCCTTGAAATCAGCTATGTGGACCGCTACATCCGCCAGAAGCGCCGGGAGGGTCTTGCCAATTTCGGCATCATGCACGTACTGCTGGCCTGCTATGTCCGGGCGCTGTGCAAGTATCCCGCCCTGAACCGGTTCCTCTCCGGGCAGAAGGTCTACTCCCGGGGGGAGGACATCCAGTACTGCATGACCGTGAAGAAGGATATGCAGGTGGATTCCCCGGACACATGCATCAAGGTGCACCTCAGCCGCACGGACACCGCCGAGGATGTCTACCGCAAGCTCCAGGCCGCCGTGGAGGAGGTGAAAAACACGCCTCTGGATTCCAACTTCGACAACGTGGCCGGGGCCTTTACCCTGATTCCCGGGGTGCTGCTGAAATTTGCCGTATGGCTGCTGAAAACCCTGGATTATTTTGGAATGCTCCCCAAATTCCTGTTGGAGGTCAGCCCCTTCCACGGCAGCGTGTTCTTCACCTCCATGGGCAGCCTGGGCATTCCCCCCATCTACCACCACCTGTATGACTTCGGCAATCTTCCGGTGTTCGGCGCCTTCGGCTGCAAACGCAGGGCGTTGGAGGTCCAGGAGGACGGCTCGGTAGTTCAGCGCAAATACGTGGATGTGAAATTCGTTCTGGATGAGCGGATTGTGGACGGGTATTATTACGCCGCCTTCTTCAAGCACTACAAGCACATTCTGCGCCACCCGGAGCTTCTGGACCAGCCCCCCGAGGAAATCCTGCAGGACATCGACTGATATGCTGGAAGATATTCTGTCCCACCTCTCCCCCGAATATCCCTGGCGGGAGCTTCTTACCTACGAGCCCTCCGTGGGCTCCACCAACGATGTGCTCAAGCAGCTTGCCAGGGAGTCGGCACCCGAGGGCACAGCCCTGGCTGCCGGACATCAGAGCACCGGCCACGGCCGCAGAGGCCGCAGTTTCTCCTCTCCCCAGGGGATGGGGGTCTACCTGAGCCTGCTGCTTCGGCCCAACTGCGCCCCTGCTGAGCTCATGCACCTGACTTGCGCGGTGGGCACCGCCATGTGCGACGCGGTGGAAGCAGCCGCGGGATTCCGTCCGGGAATCAAGTGGACAAACGATCTGGTATACGGCAAGCGAAAGCTGGGGGGCATCCTCACGGAGCTGATGATCAATTCCCAGGGCATCGTGGAAGGGTGTATCATCGGCATCGGGATCAACTGCAGCCAACAGATATCGGATTTTCCGCCGGAGCTGCGGGATATGGCCGGCTCCCTGGCCATGATTACCGGCTCCCCTGTTTCCCGGGGGCTGCTCGCCGCCTCCATGCTGGACTCCCTGTATCGGATGAATGCGATTCTGATTCCCGGCAGGAAGGAAATCCTCTCCCGCTACCGCCGGGACTGCGTCACCCTGGGGCAGGAGGTTTCCCTGGTCCGGGGCGAGGAGGTCCGCCACGGCTTTGCTCTGGACATCGACCCCAGCGGCGCGCTGCTGGTCCGGCTCCCCGACGGTCAGGTGGAAGCCGTAAACTCCGGAGAAGTCAGCATCCGGGGCATGTACGGATATGTTTAGGTCGTTTTGGGATTGTTCAGAGGTTCCCAAGAATTCTTTATTGCTTTTTTCCCATATTGAGGTTATACTTAGTTCGTAAAAATATGTTAGGAGGTAATACCATGCGTGTATTTTCCGTTATCATGAAGGTTGTGGCTGCTGCTGCCGCCGTTGTGGGAGCTGTCTACGTCGCCGCCACCTACGGTGACCAGATTGTCGCCTGGGCAAAGAAGACCCTGTCCTCCCTGTCCAAGTGCCCCTGCTGCAAGTGCGGGGAGCCTGCAGCTGAGGAAGCTCCCGTGGAAGAGCCTGCCGCTGAAGACACTCCTGTGGAAGAGCCTGCCGCTGAAGGCTCTCCCGTGGAGGCACCCGCCGAGGAAACCATCCCCGTAGCCGACGAAACCGATTTTGAGGGCTGATCCCCAAGAAAAACCCGCGTCCGGTTCCCCAAGGAATCGGACGCGGATTTTTCTTGGCTGAACATACAGGCAAATTGTTGTTTGTAAATTAAACGCTGTCATTGCGAGCCAGTGCGCACACTGGCG
>JBJEYY010000068.1:0-2880 GCA_051887095.1 Faecousia sp.
CCCCATCATGACCGCTGCAAGAAGCCCGTCATCTTCCGGGCCACGCCCCAGTGGTTCTGCTCCGTGGAATCCTTTAAGGACCAGGCCATCCAGGCCATTGAGAACGTCCAGTGGTTCCCCGCCTGGGGCGGCGACCGGATGGTCAGCATGATCCGGGAGCGGGCCGACTGGTGCATCTCCCGCCAGCGCCGCTGGGGCCTGCCCATCCCCGTATTCTACTGCCGCGATTGCGGCAAGCCCGTCTCCACCCCCGCCTCCATCGAGAAGATTTCGAAGCTTTTTGACGAATTCGGCTCCAACGTCTGGTTTGAAAAGGACGCTATGGAGCTGGCCCCGGAGGGCCTCACCTGCCCCCACTGCGGCGGCAAAACCTTCGGCAAGGAGAAGGACACCCTGGACTGCTGGTTCGATTCCGGCTCCACCCACTTTGCCTCCCTCATGCACCGTACTCCCGAGCTGTGGCCCGCGGATGTGTACCTGGAGGGCGCGGACCAGTACCGTGGCTGGTTCCAGTCCAGCCTGCTGACCAGCGTGGGCGCTCTGGACAAGGGCGCGCCCTTCAAGCAGGTGCTGACCCACGGCTGGACCGTGGACGGCCAGGGCCGTGCCATGCACAAATCCCTGGGCAACGGCGTGGACCCCGCCGACCTGATTAAGGAATTCGGCGCCGACATTGTCCGCCTCTGGGCCGCCTCCTCCGACTACCACGCCGACGTGCGCTGCTCCAAGGAGATTTTCAAGCAGATTGCCCAGAACTACCTGAAATTCCGCAACACCGCCCGGTACTGCCTGGGTAACCTGAACGACTTTGATCCGGACAACCTGGTCCCCGCGGAGCAGATGGAGGAGCTGGACCGTTGGGTGCTGACCAAGCTGGACAGCCTCACCAGGTTCTGCCGCAAGGCCTATAACAACTATGAGTTCCACGTGGTTACCCACGCCATCAACGACTTCTGTGTGGTGGAGCTGAGCTCTTTCTACCTGGACATTCTGAAGGACCGGCTCTACTGTGAGGAAGCCGCGGGCCTGCGCCGCCGCTCTGCTCAGACCGCCCTGTTCCTGATCCTGGACGCCATGGCCAAGCTTTTCGCCCCCATTCTTGCTTTCACCTGTGACGAAATCTGGCAGTCCATGCCCCACCGTTCCGGCGATGACTCCCGCAATGTGCTTCTCAACCAGATGCCCCAGGACTTCGCCGCCTACGCTCTGGAGGACGCTGCTATGGAGAAGTGGGATACCATCATGAAGCTGCGTCAGGATGTCAACGGCGTACTGGAGAAGGCCCGGGCCGAGAAGCGCATCGGAAAGGCCCTGGAGGCCCATGTGACCCTGAAAACCGACGATGCCGCCATCCTGGATGCCTGTGTGGGCAAGAACCTGGCCGAGCTCTTCATCGTGTCCGACTGCGCCTGGAGCGAGCCTGAGGAGGGTGCGGAAACCGCCCAGGGTGTCAACTTCCCCCAGGTCACCATCGGTGTCAGCGAGGCCAAGGGTGTCAAGTGCCCCCGCTGCTGGATGCACAGCACCGTTGCCAACGCCGAGGGTCTTTGCCCCCGCTGCGCCGCCGTGGTCGCCAAGCTGGATGTGGAAATCTGAGAAAACAATCGGGGCGTGTTTCAGAATAATCTGAAACACGCCCCAAAAACCTGTGAAATATGATGTTGTCGCAAAATGTGAAATGAAATCCCCCCCACCGCCGCAGCGATTTCACGCGCCGTAGGCGTATTTCACACTGCGAAGCAGTATTTCACCCACCCGAAGGGTGGTTTTCACTGAAAAAAGCACTTGCTTTCGCAAGTGCTTTTTTCTGGTGGGGGAGGACGGATTCGAACCATCGAAGCAAAACGCAGCAGATTTACAGTCTGTAAAAAGTCAGCTATTCTCAATATTATTTCGGATTTTGACATCTGTAATGACATCATTATTTTGGGAAACAGAATTATAAGAATCGTAAGATTACTTAATGCATTTGTATAGTGTATCAAAATCCTCTTTTCGGGCCTATATGAATTATAAGATACATTCGTAAGGAAGAATTGCTGTTTTCTGGAAGACTTCTCGCAAAACCCCTGCCATTATGGCAGGGGCTGCTTTATTGAATTTCCTTTCAGATTATCACTTAGTCAGCTGCTTCGCAGCCTTGTCAATTCCGGCCGAAGCAAGCCCTGTACGACTGATTATTCCTTCTTCACTTCGGTCACATTGTCTGCGGCATTATCAATGATATTCGCGCTGGCTTTCATCAGTTTCACAAGCCAGCCCGGTACATTGGCCCCCATCTTGACTGCATTTTCGAGGATGCTGCCCAGCTCCGTAATGATGTACCACGCCAGCACCAGGGGCATCACGATCCCCGGCCAGCTCAGGCCCATGGGAATCCGATCCACGATCACCACCATAATCCAGTCGGCAATGGCGGATACGGCAACCACAGCGATCATGCCCCCTTTGTGCCAAAGCCCCTCCCTGGCTGTGGAGCTGTTCCACTCCTTTGCCTTGCATGCGGCGATGGTGCCGGTGATGTAGTCCATGGCCATGACCAGGACCCAGCATACCAGCATAACCCCCTTCCATCCCAGGAACGCCCCCAGGGCAGTCCCTCCGGCGACAATAGCCGCCTTTACGCTAAACATGTTTTCCTGCATTTCCTTTTCCTCCTTTGTTTACTTCACATCCATATGGACGTATCTTTCGTCAATTGCATAGGCGAAATTGATTGGAAGCGTCTGGACATAGGCCAGCACCTCCGCCGCGGTCCTGCCCTGGATTCGGAAATCCAGAGCCTTGCCCGCCAGGTGGTAGCTATTCCACACGCCGCCCACTTTCCGGTTGTGCTCCGCGCAGCGGACGCCGCTGGAGGGCAGGGCGGGGGAGGCGAAG
>JBJEYY010000069.1:0-2879 GCA_051887095.1 Faecousia sp.
GGTGGCGCATGCCCAGGTTATAGGAGCAGTTCAGCATGCCGCAGTAGGCGTCGCCACGGCCGTTGATCAGGTCGCCGTCACCCTCCGCGGCGGCAATCACCATGGCAGGGCCGTGGAACTTTTTGACCAGCAATGTTTCAGGGGTCTCGGGGCCGAAGTTGCCCAGGAACACCACCAGGGCGTTGACCCCATGCTCACGCACATCTGCGATGGCGGCGGAAGCATCCTTCTCGTTCTCCACGGTGATGGGGCACTCGTAGAGGCCTTCGCCGTAGGCGGCCACGATGTTCTTGCGGCGCTGAGTGGAAAGGGCGATGGGGAAGCAGTCCCGGGACACGGCAATGATGCCAAGCTTCACTTCAGGAATGTTGTTCATAGTGTTTTATCTCCTTATCAAAAATTTGCAATGTCAATGTTTTCACCGGACAGACCCACATGGGCGCCCTGCTTAGCCTCGGAGGAATCCGGGTGGGCCAGGAGCCACTTGTTGCGGGCCCAGAGAAGTTTGTCCTCGGAGGTCTTGCTGGAAATCGCGGGCTTGTCCGTATTGGTGCCCTGAGGCAGAACCACCAGCACCCGGAAGCCCTTCTCAGGATCGCAGTGGCAGGGGGCGTAGTGCAGCGTGGTGGCGTAGACCTCCACCAGCACCCCGGCGGGAGCCCGGAAGGCCTTGACCTTGGCGGTGTCCAGAACACCGTCCACAATCTCCTCCTGCTTTGCAAGCAGGAGGATAAAGTCCTCGGTGCCCAGGTTGAACTCGCTGTCCCGGTGGTATTCCAGACAGTTCAGCTTGGTGTTGTGGCCGTTGCACCAGCCCAGCTGCACCGGCATGCCGCCGTAGCAGTGTTCGCTGATTTCCACCATGGCGGGAAGCTCCTGGAGCGGTTCGTACTCGGGGACATAGTCCACGGCGGGGCCCTGGGGGGCATCCTTTAGGACATCGAGGATTTCCTGCACGGTATCGGCCATGCCGTCCACAATCTGACCGTAGGGCTTGAATTCGGGATCAAAGACAGAGAAGATTTTCATGACATTCACTCCTTCGCAAATTCCGCGAACAACTGCTTGCAGGCGGGATAGATTTTCTGAAATTGCCGGTAGCGCTTCTCATACTTGGCAGCCAGCTCCGGATCGGGTTTTACGGTGGAGGCAACGCGGACAATCTTGTCGCAGGCGGCATGGACGCTTTCGTATTCTCCGCAGGCCACCATGGCCAGCATGGCGCCGCCCATTCCGGGCCCCTGCTCGGATTCCAGGCACTGCAGCTCGATATTCAGCACGTTGGCCATAATCGTTTTCCAAAGCGTGCTCTTGGCCCCGCCGCCGCAGATCTTGGAGGTGTGGATTTCGATGCCCAGGGATCGAGCCACCTCCACGCTGTCCCGGATGGCGAAGGCCACGCCCTCCAGCACCGCTTGGGTTAGATCGTCCCGGGCCGTGTCCATGGTCATGCCGATAAAGGTCCCCCGGGCATTGGTGTCGTTGATGGGGCTGCGCTCGCCCATGAGGTAGGGGAGGAAGTACACATGGTTCTCCCCCAGCTTTTCCGGGGTGATGGGGGATTGCTCCGCAGCATAGTCGGTGGTTTTGAAAATGTCCTCCATGAGCCATTTGTTGCAGGAGGCGGCGGAGAGCATGCAGCCCATGAGATGGTAGCCGCCGTCGGCATGGGCGAAGGCATGCAGCGCGTTGTTCCGGTCGACGCCGAATTTCTCCGAGGAGATGAACACCGTGCCGGAGGTTCCCAGGGAAATATTGCAGCCCCCTTCGCCAACCACACCGGTGCCCACGGCGGCAGCGGCGTTGTCTCCCGCACCGGCGCAGACCTTGACAGTTTCGGGAATGCCCAGAAGCTTGGCAATCTCCGGCTTCACGGTGCCGATGCATGCATAGCTTTCAAAGAGCTTGGGCATCTGCGCTTCGGTTACACCGCAGATGGCGAGCATTTCCTTGGACCAGCACTTGTGCTCCACATCCAGCAGGAGCATACCGGAGGCGTCGGAATAGTCGCAGCTGTGTACACCTGTGAGGATGTAGTTTACATAATCCTTCGGCAGCATGATTTTCGCAATACGGGCGAAATTTTCCGGTTCTATGTCCCGCATCCAAAGAAGCTTGGGGGCGGTGAAGCCGGCAAAGGCGATATTGGCTGTCAGCTCGGACAGCTTCTCCTTGCCAATGATGTTGTTCAGATAATCCACCTGTGCCGCGGTACGGCCGTCGTTCCACAAAATGGCGGGGCGGATCACCTGATCGTCCTTATCCAGTACCACCAGACCGTGCATCTGGCCGCCGCATCCGATGCCCGCTACCTGGGATGCGTCGAAGCCCCGGAGAAGCTCCGGGATGCCTTCCAGGACGGCGCTGCGCCAATCCGCGGGATTCTGCTGGCTCCAGCCGGGCTGGGGGAATTCCAGGGGATATTCTCTGGTGACGGTGCCCAGGATCTGCCCGGAGGCCTCCATCAGCAGCAGCTTGACGGAAGAGGTTCCCAAATCAATTCCGATGTAAAGCATGGAATTCTCCTTTGCTGCATGGAGCGGCAGCAGGGGCTTTCGGCAAGAAAGCGGAAGCTGCCGTTCGTTGTGATGCAATAGGTTACGTAAGAACATAGCGTTACTTAAATTGTAGCACGGGATGGGAATATGCGCAATACTGTTTTTCCGATTTTCGGGATATTTATGGATTCCATACAAAAAGGGAAAAGAGGATTTGTCAAAAACGCAAGGGACATTTTCGGGAACAGAAAATGGGAAGATATTGTCAGGGAATTGCGCAAGAAACTTGCGTTTTTAAAAATGTATGGTATATTAAATAAATGGTATTTGTGCTTATCGGCTTTACTCAGCTGCTCGGTAAATTGTTGTTTGAAATTGTGT
>JBJEYY010000070.1:0-2816 GCA_051887095.1 Faecousia sp.
ACGCTCCTTGGCAGGCCGGTGAAGACCTCCGCCTATATGCCGGTGATCGCGGCGGGGGCGAAGACCATTGCCTTCGGTGATTTCAGCTATTACTGGATCGCAGACCGGCAGGGACGTTCCTTTAAGCGGCTGAACGAACTGTATGCCGCCAACGGCCAGGTGGGATTCCTTGGTTCCCAGAGGGTGGATGGCAAGCTGGTGCTTTCCGAGGCAGTGAAGGTGCTGGCGCAGAAGGCCAGCGCCTGATGGATTGATGTGAGAAAAACGGCGGTGCCTTCAGTTACAGAGGCACTGCCGATAGTGAAGGAGGGCAGGAAGAATGCTGGTGACCCTGGAAGAAATGAAAAATTACCTCCGGGTGGATGACAGTGAGGATGACGGGCTGATCACTGCGCTCCTGGCATCAGCGGAGCGGATGTGTATGGATATCCTGCGGACAGATGAGGAAAGCGGCCTGCAGGAGGCAGAGAATGGAAAACCGGCGGTGATGTATACCGTGGCCTATCTGTATGAGCACCGGGAGGAAGCCGACCACCATGCCCTGGTCCTGACGCTGCGCTCCCTGCTCTTCGGCAGCCGGAAGGAGGCGTTCTGATGGAGATCGCTCTTCTGAATGTAAAAGTGACCTTCCAGAAAAACTCGGTAGTTTCGGACGATATCGGAAACCGAAGGAATGCCTGGGAGGATTATTATACCTGCCATGCCACAGTCAGCGGTGAGGGCGGGCAGGAAAAGGCAGCAGCCGGATTGACGGTTGTGGATTCTGACATTGCTTTTACCATTCGTTTCTGCAAACGGGCGGCGGAGGTGACAGCGGACGGTTTCCGTATCCTGTTTCAAGGGGAAATCTACAACATCACGGCTGTGGATCACATGAACTATAAGAAGAAAACGCTGAAGTTCCGGTGTGAGAAAGCGAGGCGGTAAACATGGAACAGACTGTGCGGATCGGGGAACTGGCGGACGCTGTTATGGAGACTTTGGAGGAATACGCGGATCTGGCTGCCGAGGATGTGAAACAGGCGGTCAGGGATGCCGGGGAGACGGTAAAAAAGGAGATCCGTGCCAATGCCCCGAAGGATACCGGGGACTACGCCAAAAGCTGGGCGGTGAAGAAAACGAAAGAAACTTCCGCCAGCCTGACGCTGACCGTCCATTCCAAAAACCGCTACCAGCTGACCCATCTGCTGGAGTATGGCCACGCAAAGCGGGACGGCGGACGGGTGGAGGGCAAAGCCCATATCGCCCCGGCGGAGGAGAAGGGAATCCGGCAGCTGGAAGAAGAGATCGAAAGGAGCCTGAGGGATGGATAAACTTCTGGATATTTTGAAAAGCCTCGGCTTCCCCTATGCTTATGACCATTTCGCGGAAGGGGAGGCGCCGGACCCGCCGTTCCTCTGTTACATGCTGCCGGGGAGCGATAACTTTTCCGCGGATGGAAAGGTCTATTACCGGATCAGCGAGGTGCGGGTGGAATTATATACGGACCAGAAGGATTTAGCCGCAGAGAGAAAGCTGGAAGATGCTTTGGATGCCTGCGGTATTTTTTATGAGAAATCGGAGACCTGGATCGACAGCGAAAAGCTGTATGAAGTCCTGTATATGTTTGAGATGCCGGCAGGCGGGGAAAGCGCAGGGCAGGACGGATAAGGAAATGGAGGGAGCAGGAAATGTCTGCGAAGAAGAATAAGGTAAAATTTAATATCTGCAACGTGCATTACGCGTTGATTACAGTGGATGATGACGGGGAGGTGACCTTTGGGACGCCGGTGGCTATGCCGGGTGCGGTATCCCTGTCCTTGGAACCCAACGGCGAGCCGTCCAATTTTTACGCGGATGGGTACGCCTACTATACGATCTCCAACAACATGGGCTATGAAGGGGATCTGGAACTGGCCATGGTGCCGGAGAGTTTCCGGACGGATGTGCTGAAGGAATCTCTGGATGACAACAGCGTGCTGGTGGAGAGTGCCAATGTGGAAACAGCGAACTTTGCTCTGCTCTTTGAGTTTGACGGGGATGTGAAGAAGATCCGCCATGTGTTGTACAACTGCTCGGCGGCCAGGCCTAACATCGAGTCCGCGACCAATGAGGAAGAAATCGAGGTACAGACAGAAACGCTGGCCATCACGGCGGCGCCCCTGGCCAATGGGTATGTGAAGGCCCGTACCGGGGACAGCACTACGGATACCGTTTATACGGGATGGTATACAGCGGTGTATCTGCCGGAGGTGACGCCGGATACCTCCGGGACGCAGCAGTCCGGCCATCAGGGGACGGATGATGAGACAGGAGTGGAGACTTTATGAGCATGAAACGGAATATCACGATTGACGGTCAGGAGGTTCCTTTTAAGGCCTCCGCCGCTATTCCCCGGATCTACCGGATGCGGTTCCACCGGGATATTTATAAGGACCTGCGGGATCTGGAAAAAGGGATTGACAAGAATGACCCGGAGAATTCCAATCTGGATTTGTTCTCTTTGGAAATGTTTGAGAACATCGCCTATGTCATGGCGAAGTATGCAGATCCGTCCATCCCGGATAGGCCGGAGGAATGGCTGGATGGGTTCAACACCTTTTCCATCTATCAGGTATTGCCCCAGATCATTGAACTGTGGGGGCTGAATACCCAGACGGATGTGCAGGCTAAAAAAAACTTCGCCCGACTGACCGGGAAATGACAACACCTCTGTTCCTCCTGCGGTGTGTGCAGCTGGGGCTGTCCATCCGGGACTTGGATCTTTTGACCATCGGGATGGTGAATGATATGTATGTGGAGAGCCGGAACGATGAGCATAAGTATGCGGTGGTGGC
>JBJEYY010000071.1:0-2797 GCA_051887095.1 Faecousia sp.
CGGTAAAATGGGGAAACGGAGCGAAAACGGCCCTAAATCCTTGGGGGATTGCCACGCCAGCGTGCGCGCTGGTTCGCAATGACAGCATATTTTGTTACGCTAAACAACAATTTACCGCTTCATCCGCCTGTTTCAAATCCGTCCCCGGAGGGGACACCTTCACTGTCCACTGTCAACTGTTACGCCCACAGCACCGTGTCCACGGGGATGTCGAATTCCTCGGTTTCCAATTCGGGAAGCATCTGGAAATCATAGCACAGGGCCAGGGTGGGGTGCTCCGGCTCCCGGGCCAGGAATTTATCGTAGAACCCTCCGCCGTAGCCGATCCGGTGCCCCTGGGGATCAAAGGCCAGCCCGGGCATCAGCACCAGGGCATGTACATCCTCCGCCACCGGGCCGTCCTCGACGGGCTCCGGAATGCCGCTGTAGCCCTTGGCAACCTTTGTTAGGTCCGTCAGGTAGATGAAGCGCATTTCCTCCCCGTAGACCTTGGGCACGGCCACCCGCTTTCCCTCCCGCAGGGCCCGCTCCAGCATGGGCACGGTGCGCACCTCCTGGTTGTAGGGAAGATACCCGTAGATGGTATCCGCCTCCCGGTAGGCCGGGCTCTGGGCCATCAGCTCCCCCAGCTGTGCGCTCCGCTCCTCAATTTCCTCCGGGGTCATGGCCCGTTTTTTCGCGCGGATGGCGTCTCTTAATTCCTTCTTATTCATAGGGCTCCTCCTTCACCGGCCGGAACATCCGAAACCACAAAAAAATCGCGATCTGCCCCGGAATGCCCAGCAAAAACACCTTCCATACGTTCCATCCGAAGAACAGCAGCAGCGACATATAGATGCTCAGCAGGCTCCCCCACATAATAATGGAAATCAGCGACTGATTCCACCGAAAGTCGTGCCAGGCAGAGCGCAGGCTCAGTGCCACGATGGCATTGGCGGGGATGGCGTAGAAGAAGGCCACCCAGCTCTTGGGAATTCCCAGGGAGGACACCACCACGAAAACCAGCAGCGCCACAAACCACACCAAGGTGGTGCACAGCCGCAAGATGATGCCCTTGTCCGCCTTGCGCTTCAGGGCCTTCTCTGACACCTGAACCATGGCCTTTTCCAGGGTGCCGGGATTCTCGGGCAGGGCGTTGGGGTCCACCAGCAGGTCGTTCACCGTCACGCCAAACTGCTCCGCCAGCTGCACCAGGGTCACCACATCGGGGACGGACTCTCCCCGCTCCCATTTGGACACAGCCTTGTCGGAATAATTCAGTTTCTCCGCCAGCCCCGCCTGGGTCAGGCGGGAGCGCTTGCGGTAGGCAGCGATATTCGCGCCGATTTGGTATTTCAGATTTTCGCCGTCCATAGTTCCCCTCCAGATGGTAGTCTCTTTATTCTATCAAAGAAACCGGCGCATTTCAATCCTGATTTGTGAACAATCCCACCCAACGCATCGCGGACACACCGTATGACAAATTGGGAGTTTTTCGCGCCGAAAAAAGCTGTCATTGCCATGAAAAACGCTGTCATTGCGAACCAGTGCGCACACTGGTGTGGCAATCCCCCAAGGTTTTAGGGCCGTATTCGTTCCGTTTTTCCTCTAACCGGGGGATTCCCACGCCAGTGTGCGCACCGGCTCGGAATGACAGGAAATTTGTGACGTCCTGTTCTCCCTCACTCATCTCTTTTTATCTCATAGCTTTTCTCTCATATCTATAAAAACGCCCTCTCCCGGTTTGGGAGAGGGCGTAATGATTATACCGCGTGGCCTTTGCGCTTGATGGTGTCCACCACCTGGTCAACGTATTTCTCACACACTTCCTTGCTCTCGGCCTCCACCATGACCCGGATCACGGGCTCCGTGCCGGACTCCCGGACCAGGATCCGTCCGGTGTCGCCCAGCTGCTGCGTAACCTCCGCCACGGCGGCCTGGACATCGGGGTCCTCCCGGGCGGTCTTCTTGTCCGCCACCCGGACGTTCTTCAGCACCTGGGGATAGAAGGTGAAGCCCTCGCACAGCTGGCTCAGGGTCTTCTTCCCCGCCAGCATGGCCTCCATGACCTTGAGGCTGGTCAGGATGCCGTCGCCGGTGGAGGCGTGCTTGGAGAAGATAATGTGGCCGCTCTGCTCGCCGCCCAGGCGGCAGGAGTTCATCATCATGTACTCATACACATACTTGTCGCCCACGGCGGTCTTGGCATAGTCGATGCCCAGCTCATCGAAGGCCTTGTACAGGCCAAAATTGCTCATGACGGTAGTGACCACGGTGTTGCCGGGCAGCAGACCCTTCTCCTTCATGTACTTGCCGCAGAAGTAGAGGATGTGGTCGCCGGTGACGATGTTGCCCTTCTCGTCCACGCAGAGGCACCGGTCGGCGTCGCCGTCGTAGGCAAAGCCCACGTCCAGCCCCTTCTCCAGCACGAAGCGCTGCAGGGCCTCGATGTGGGTGGAGCCCACACCGTTGTTGATGTTGAAGCCGTCGGGCTCCGCGCCCATGACGTAGGTCTTTGCCCCCAGGGCATCGAACACGGACTTGGCGATGTTCCAGGAGCTGCCGTTGGCGCAGTCCAGACCCACCTTGATCCCCTTGAAGGAGTAGATGCCCAGGGAGATCAGGTAGCCGATGTACCGGTTCCGGCCGGAAACGTAGTCCACGGTGCGGCCGATCTGGTCCCGCTTGGCCAGGGGCAGAGTCTCCCACTTCCGGTCAAAGGCCACAAGATTGCCATCCAGATAAGCCTCCACCAGGGAGATGACGCTCTCGTCCATCTTCTCGCCGGAGCCGTTGATCAGCTTGATGCCGTTGTCGT
>JBJEYY010000072.1:0-2795 GCA_051887095.1 Faecousia sp.
GTTGAACGGAACCAGGAAACGATTACCACCAATAATCGCGGAGACTTCCACTCTTTCGGGAACTTTTCGGTCCATTTTTCCTCTAACCGGGGGATTGCCACGGAAGTCCTGCGCACTGGCTCGCAATGACAGCATTTTTTTCGTGTGCGCACGCGTAAACAACAATTTACCATGCGCTATCCTATGTCGGAAATGCGGATTCAGGATTCCGTAGGAATATTGTCCGGAATATGTTGACAGAAATGGTCTAATGTGTTAGAATACAAATGTACTAACACATTAGACCAAGGAGGCTGTCATGGAAGAGGTATTCAGAATCCTTGTCAACAGGAGCATCACCGCCGGATGGCTGATTCTGGCGCTGATCGGGCTTCGGCCGCTGATGCGGAGAATGCCCAAGTGGGCCGTGTGCGCACTGTGGGGCTTGGTGGTTCTGCGGCTGGTCTGCCCGGTTTCTGTGGGCAGTGCTGTGAGTTTGATACCCAGCACAGAGCCGCTGCCCCGGGAAATCCTGACTTCTCCACGGCCGGAAATCCGGAGCGGGATTGCGGCTGTGGACGAAGTCGTGAATCCTGTGCTGGGCACGGCCCTGGCCCCGGCGGTGGGGGCAAGCACGAATCCAGCCCAGGTGTGGTGGTTTGTGCTGGCCCGGGCTTGGGCCGTGGGCGTGGAGATGATGGTGCTCTTTTCCCTTGGAAGCCTCCTGCGCCTCAAGCGCCGGGTGGCCACGGCAGTCCCTGCGGGAAGGGGGATTAAGCGGTCGGAGTATATTTCCACCCCCTTTGTGATGGGCTTGTTCCGCCCGGGAATCTACCTTCCTGCTGGAATTCCGGCAGAGGATGTGCCCCATATCCTTGCCCACGAGCGCGCCCATATCCAAAGGGGCGACCCCTGGTGGAAGCTGCTGGGATTCTTGCTGCTCAGTGTCTGGTGGTTTCAGCCCCTTGCGTGGGCGGCCTATATCCTCTTCTGCCGGGATATGGAGGCGGCTTGCGATGAAAAGGTCATTTGGGGGATGGAGACCGATGAACGCAGGGCATATGCCTCCGCCCTGCTGAATTGCAGCATCCGCCGTCCCAGGGGCGGGGCGTTCCCGCTGGCCTTTGGGGAGGTGGGGGTGAAAACCCGGGTGAAACGGGTGGTGCGTTACCGCAGGCCCGGTTTCTGGGCCGGTTTGTGCGCGGTGGTGCTCTGCGTTATCCTTGCGGTATGCTTTTTGACCGATCCCAAGGGGGAGCATCCGCAGGAGCTGTCCATTTCTGTGGAGAATGTGACACCGGAGGGGCTCACGGTGGTCTATCATCCGGAGCAAAGCTTTCAGAAGGCGGACGCGATTTTGAATGGATATTGGCTGGAGGCCTTTGACGGGGAGCAATGGATTGTTCCTGAGCCGAATCGACACACCAATCCGGATGTGAAAGCGGCCATAGAGCCCAAGGGTGACCGGCATTATCTGGATTGGAGCCTGGCCTATGGGCCGCTCCCAGCGGGGAAATACCGGATTGTGCTGGAGCTGGATTATTTGGAACCTCCGGAGAGCCGCAGATATTGTGCGGAATTTTCTTTGAATTCCCAGTGAGTTCCGGACTGCTTTCCGAAAATGAAATACCACCCTTTTCCCGGTGAAAAGGGTGGTATTTCTTTTTGTGCTTATCGGCTTAAGTCAGCAAGCCGACAAATTGTTGTTTACACTACACGTTTCAAATTTCCTGTCATTGCGAACCAGTCCTCAGACTGGTGTGGCTATCCCCCGGTTCTTCTGAGAAGTACGAAAAATGGACAAACACCCTAACAAACCGTCCTGAATTGTTGGGGGATTGCCACACCAGCGTGCGCGCTGGTTCGCAATGACAGTCCTTTTTTGTGCTGTAAACAACAATTTTCCGGTTTGCTGAGTCAGGGAGATAAGCACAGTTCACTTTACAATATAGTGGTACATGTCCTCCGAGGGGACGTAGGTCACGGGGAGCTTGTTATCCACAAGATCGCTGATCCACTCCCGGGCGTATTTCATGCCCAGCTCTTCCCAGTTCATATGGCCCAGGTGGATCATGGCTTTGTTTCTGCCCTGCTGGACGGCGTCCCGGATATAGGCCAGCACCGTCCACTCGATGACCTCGCCGGGGATGATCACATCCACACGCTCCTCCAGGGTTTTGATAATCTGGACGCTGTACTCCGCGGGGCTGCCGTCGGCGTGCTTGGGGCCGAAGGCCATGGGGTACAGGTGGCCCACCAGGGCAACGGAATGTACTTTGGCCTCCGGGGTGCCGATGAAGCGGACGCCGTTCATGCCGATGGTGTTCATCAGGTGGCGGCAGAGATCGCCCAGGGTGGTTTCGGGGATGTCCACGATGAAATGGGCGAAGGCGCCTGTTTCCCGGTCAACCTCGGCATGGGCCTCCCAGCCCAGAAACTTAAGTACGCCGGTAAAGATGCCGTCGGGATTGTGGAAGTGCATATGGTCGTGGTCCCGCCAGACGGTGATGCCGTGGTCGTCCAGCAGCTTCCGCTTTTCCTCATAGACTTGGTTGGGGAAATCCTCAAACCAGCCTGCCTGGTCGGCGGAGGTATAGAAGATGGGCTCGTGGACGATGATGAGGTTGGCGTTCAGGGCGATGGCCCTGCGGATCACATTGACCGTGGGAACCAGGGCGGTGACGATGCCGGTGCACTCCGCCTCCGGATCACCGCATTTCCAGTCGTCACAGCCGTGGTAATCGGGGAGCTGGGGGTGGTAGGCAACTTTTGCAGCAATCACGGTTTCCTTGATTCTCTCAACCACCGGATTGCAC
>JBJEYY010000073.1:0-2785 GCA_051887095.1 Faecousia sp.
AGTGTGCGCACTGGCTCGCAATGACAGCATATATTTGACAAACAACAATTTGTCGAACTGCTGAGCAACGCCGATAGGCCCATGAAATAAAGGAGCGAAATTATGGCACAAGGTAAGGTGGAAATTATCAAAGAGCGGTGCAAAAGCTGCGGCTACTGCGTCAAGTACTGCCCCAAGGGGGTGCTGGCGGTGGGCAAGGAGGTAAACTCCAAGGGCTACGAGTATGTATACCCCGCCAACCCGGACGCGTGCATCGGCTGCGCAATCTGCGGCAAAATCTGCCCCGATGGGGCAATCGACGTTTATCGCTAAGGAGGCAAGCACATGGACAGAGTATTTATGAAGGGCACGGAAGCCATTGCCGAGGCGGCGGTTCGTGCCGGATGCCGGTTCTTCGCCGGCTATCCCATCACCCCTCAGAATGAGGTTCCCGAGTACATGTCCCGCAGACTCCCCGAGGTGGGCGGCGTGTTTCTCCAGGGCGAGAGCGAAGTCGCCTCCATCAGCATGGTCTACGGCGCCGCCTCCAGCGGAACCCGGTCCATGACCTCTTCCTCCTCTCCCGGAATCTCCCTGAAGAGCGAGGGCATCAGCTACTGCGCCGCCGCCCGGATTCCCATGGTTTACGCCAACTTTGCCCGTGGCGGCCCCGGCGTGGGCTCCATCCAGCCCGCCCAGCAGGATTACCTCCAGGCCACCAAGGCCAGCGGCAACGGCGGCTTCCGGATGCCTGTGCTGGCCCCCGCCACGGTGCAGGAGGCGGTGGACCTGACCGTCAAGGCCTTTGACTGGGCGGACAGGGACCGGACCCCGGTGCTGATTCTGGCGGACGGCGTCATCGGCACCATGATGGAGCCCGTGGAGCTGCCGGAAGCCAAAACCGAGGAAGAAGTCGCGGCCATCAAGGCCTCCAAGCGCTCCTGGGCCTGCGTGGGCCACAAGCTGGACTACCCCCATCGGGCCTGGATTGAGCCCGGCCAGTGGTCCACGGCCAAGATGCAGCAGTGCAACGAGGAGGCCGCCGCCATGTATGAATCCTGGAAGCAGGAGACCATGGTGGAGGAGTATAGGGTGGAGGATGCCGAGGTCATCCTCACCGCCTACGGCATCTGCGCCCGGATCGCCAAGAGCGCGGTCAGTCAGCTCCGGGCCCAGGGTATCCGGGCGGGACTGATCCGTCCCATCACCGTGTATCCCTTCCCGGCGGAGGCCTATGACCGGGTGGACTATTCCAGGGTCAAGGGGGTTCTGGACATCGAAATGTCCATCCCCGCGCTGTTTGTGGAGGATGTCCGGGCCGCTGTGAAGGACCGGGCGCCCATCGAAACCTGCCTGTGCTCCGGCGGCAACATCATGAGCCGCAGCGCCGTCATTGAAGCAGCCAAAAGAATCGTGGAGGGCTGAGCCATGGAGAAAACTTATACCAGAACCAAGACCATTCAGGCCGATAAGGTATCCGGCTACTGTCCCGGCTGCATGCACGGCACCGTGATTAAGCTCATCGGCGAGGTGCTGGAGGAGCTGGATGTTGTGGACAAGGCCGTGTGCTGCCTGGGCATCGGCTGCTGCGGATTGCAGATGGACTACATCGCCTATGACAACATCACCTCGCCCCACGGCCGGGCCTGCGCCGTGGCCACCGGCATCAAGCGCACCAACCCGGATTCCCTGGTGTATACCTACCAGGGCGACGGAGACTTTGCCTCCATCGGTCTGGCCGAGTCCATCTCCGCCGCCAACCGGGGGGAGAATATCTCCGTGATCTTCATCAACAACGGCATCTACGGCATGACCGGCGGCCAGATGGCCCCCACCACCCTCATCGGCATGAAGGCCACCACCGCTCCCAAGGGAAGAAGTGCCAAGGAGCACGGCTATCCCATGCACATGTGCGAGATTCTCAACCAGCTGGAGGCCCCCTACTATCTGGAGCGCACCAGCTGCAACACCCCCGCCAATGTGAACAAGACCAAAAACGCCATTAAGAAGGCTTTTCAGAACCAGCTGGAGGGCAAGGGCTTCTCCCTGGTGGAGGTGGTCACCGGCTGTCCCACCAACTGGGGCCTGGACGCGCTGGGCAGCCTGGAGTTTATCGAAGAGAAAATGCTCCCGGAGTACCCCCTGGGGGTCTACCGGGATCGCAGCAAGGAGGCGTAAGCGATGGAAACCAATCTTTGCGTATCCGGTTTCGGCGGGCAGGGCGTCATGTCCCTGGGCAAGTTCCTGGCGGATGCCACCTGCAATTCCACAGAAAAAAATGTGACCTTCTTCCCCTCCTACGGCGCGGAGCAGCGGGGCGGCACCGCCAACTGCTTCGTGGTGATTTCCGACGAGGAGATCGGCGCCCCTCTGGGGGATGTGATGGACGATCTGATTGTGATGAACGACCCCTCCCTGAAAAAATTCCTGCCCACCCTGAAGCCCGGCGGCAGACTGTTTCTCAACAGCTCCATTGTTTCCGGGGAGATCGCCCGCACCGATGTGACAGTGGTCAAGGCCCCGGTTACGGAGCTGGCCCTGGAGATGGGCAATGCCAAGGTGCTCAATGTGATTATGCTGGGGGTGTATGTGGGCTATACCGAGGTCATCGACCCCGCCGTGGTGTGGGACACCATCGCCCACAAGCTGGCCTCCAAGCCCAAGCTGCTGCCCCTGAACCAACAGGCCTTTGAAAAGGGCCTGGAGCTGGGCAGAACCCAGAGGGCGTAAAGAAAACAATTCGAAAGACCGGTAAATTGTTGTTTAGCGTAATAAAAAATGCTGTCATTGCGAACCAGTGCGCACA
>JBJEYY010000074.1:0-2780 GCA_051887095.1 Faecousia sp.
TGGCAACCTCGATAACAGGCTCGGGGAAGACCATGGACTCCAGGATGATGGGATGGTTCTCATCGCAGAAGGTGTCACCGGTGGTGGTGTTCTTCACGCCAACAACGGCAGCGATATCGCCGGCGTAAACCATGTCGATATCCTCCCGGTGGTTGGAGTGCATCTGCAGGATACGGCCCATACGCTCCTTGGTGCCCTTGGTGCAGTTGAGGACGCTGGTGCCCTTCTCCAGGGTGCCGGAGTACACACGGAAGTAGCACAGCTTGCCCACATAGGGGTCGGTGGCGATCTTGAAGGCCAGAGCGGAGAAAGGAGCCTCGTCGGAAGCGGGACGGAAGTCCTCTTCCTCGGTCTCGGGGTTCACGCCCTTGATACCCTTCTTGTCCAGGGGGCTGGGCATGAAGTCCACCACGGCGTCCAGCAGCTCCTGCACGCCCTTGTTCTTGTAGGAGGTGCCGCAGACCACGGGAACCATCTCGTTGGCAATGGTGGCCTTGCGGATGACGGCCTTGATCATGTCCACGGGAACCTCTTCGCCCTCCAGATACATCATGGCGATGTCATCGTCGAAGACGGAAACGGCGTCCATCAGCTTCTCGTGATACTCGTTGGCCAGATCCACCATATCCTCGGGGATCTCTTCGATGCGGACATCCTTGCCCAGCTCATCATAGAAGACGTTGGCCTTCATGGTGATCAGGTCCACATTGCCCTTGAAGAAGGCCTCGGAGCCGATGGGCAGCTGGATGGGCACGGCGTTGCACTTCAGGCGCTCGTCGATCATCTGCAGCACCCGGTAGAAGTCGGCGCCCATGATGTCCATCTTGTTGACGTAGATCATCCGGGGGACCTTGTACTCGTCGGCCTGACGCCAGACGGTCTCGGTCTGGGGCTCCACGCCGCCCTTGGCGCACAGAACGGTGACAGCGCCGTCCAGAACGCGAAGAGAACGCTCCACCTCCACGGTGAAGTCCACGTGGCCCGGGGTGTCGATGATGTTCAGCCGGCAGCCCTTCCAGAAGCAGGTGGTAGCAGCGGAGGTGATGGTGATGCCGCGCTCCTGCTCCTGGGCCATCCAGTCCATGGTAGCAGTGCCGTCGTGGGTCTCACCGATCTTGTAATTCTTGCCGGTGTAGAACAGAATACGCTCGGTAGTGGTGGTCTTACCGGCATCGATGTGTGCCATGATGCCGAAGTTTCTGGTGTTTTCCAGAGAATACTGTCTAGGCATTGTAAGAATACTCCTTGATTACCAGCGGAAATGGGCGAAGGCCTTGTTGGCTTCGGCCATCTTGTGGACATCCTCGCGCTTCTTCACGGAGGCGCCGGTGTTGTTGGCGGCGTCCATGATCTCAGCGGCCAGCCGCTCGCGCATGGTGTTCTCGCCCCGGGCGCGGCTGTAGGTGGTGATCCAACGCAGACCCAGGGTCTGACGGCGGTCGGGACGTACTTCGATGGGCACCTGGTAGGTGGCGCCGCCCACACGGCGGGCCTTCAGCTCCACGGCGGGCATCACGTTCTCCATAGCCTGCTGGAACACTTCCAGGCCGTTCTTGCCGGTCTTGTTTTCTACGATCTCAAAAGCACCGTAGACAACCTTCTGGGCAACGCCCTTCTTGCCGTCCAGCATGATGCTGTTGACGAGCTTGGTAACCAGAACGGAATTGTAATTGGGATCCGGGAGGATCTCTCTCTTGGGAACATTACCTCTTCTGGGCACTTTGCTTCCCTCCTTCATAAAATAATGATTTCATCGGTACTCGAAAGTGTAACTTTCGTTGTGCCTGGCCAGAGGTTTCAATACAATATATATATATATAACCATCTTGGCAAGGCGATGCCTTGCGAAAGGGCATTGAGAAATTCAGAGTTTGGTCAGACCGGGAAAATTACTTCTTCTTGCCGGCCTTGGGACGCTTGGCGCCGTACTTGGAGCGGGACTGCATCCGGTTCTGCACGCCCTGGGTATCCAGAGTGCCGCGGATGATGTGGTAACGGACACCGGGCAGGTCCTTGACACGGCCGCCGCGGATCAGCACCACGGAGTGCTCCTGCAGATTGTGGCCAACACCGGGAATGTAAGCGGAAACTTCCATGCCGTTGGTCAGACGCACACGGGCGATCTTACGCAGAGCGGAGTTCGGCTTCTTGGGGGTGGTGGTACGCACAGCAGTGCAGACACCGCGCTTCTGGGGGGAAGGCAGGGTAGTAGCCTTGTTCTCCAGAGTGTTCAGGCCTCTCTGCAGAGCAGGAGAGGTGGACTTGTAGGTAGCCTGCTGACGGCCATTTCTGACGAGCTGATTAAAAGTAGGCATTCATCGTTCTCCTTTCTTTGGTAATCATCTATTCTACGGACTGCCGTCCGGTAGAACCATTGTCGCTGACGGCCGCGGCCGCCGCCGCGCCCACTTCGATGCCGCAGGCGCTGCCGAGCTCCGACATGCTGGGAACCCAGGCATATTGTACAGAATGCTCCCGGCACAGCGCCTCGATGGGCTCCGTCAGGCCGGGGTCGGCGTCCTGAGCCAGAAACACATACCGGGCCCGTCCCGCAAGCAGGGCCTTGCGCAGCTGCTTGGCGCCCACCACGATCTTTGTCCCGGGCATCTCCGGCCAAGAGCCGCAGTTCGGTATTTTACGATCCTTTTTCATATCCATACAAGATGATATTATACGCAAAAATTCGGAAATGTCAACAGAATTTCAAATAATTTCTTGGTAAGTCTCTGTGATGTAAATAGATGTGACCCATCTACAAGAAGAAAATTTACGATGTGGCA
>JBJEYY010000075.1:0-2771 GCA_051887095.1 Faecousia sp.
TCTGGAAATACTTGTCAAAGCCTGCGGTCATCAGCAGCTGCTTGAACTGCTGGGGGGCCTGGGGCAGAGCATAGAACTTGCCGGGGTGGTTCCGGGCGGGAACCAGGTAGTCCCGGGCGCCCTCGGGAGAGGAGGCGGTGAGGATGGGGGTGGTGATCTCCAGGAAGCCCTTCTCGGTCATGAGCCGCCGCAGCTCCGCCACCACCTGGCAGCGCAGAATGATGTTGCTCTTCACGGCCGGGTTCCGAAGATCCAGGAACCGGTATTTAAGCCGCACGTTCTCGTCCGCGTCCTTACTCTTGTTGATTTCAAAGGGCAGTTGGTTGTGGGTGCACTTGCCGAGGACCTCGATTTTCTGGGGCACCACCTCAATTTCGCCGGTGGGAAGCTTGGCATTTTTGCTCTCCCGCTCCCGGACGGTGCCGGTGACGGAGAGGGTGGATTCCTTGTTCACGGACTTGACGGCGCGCATCATGTCCTCGGTTTCGATGACCACCTGGGTGGTGCCATAGAAATCCCGGAGCACCGCGAAGCCGAAGTTCGCGCCAACCTCCCGGAGGTTCTCCAACCAGCCGACGATGGTGACCTGCTTTCCCGCGTCGGTGAGCCTCAGCTCCCCGCAGGTATGTGTTCTGGACTGGGTCATAAAATATCCCTTCCTGTTTCTTTATTATTACCAAGGGATTATTGCACAAATTGTGAAAAAAGTCAATGATTTCAGAAAAAACACAGGGCGGAATACCGCCCTGTGGGGACTTGGCCGGGATACATGGGGGCAGCGATAAATTGGTGTTTGTCGCGCTGAAAGAAACGCTGTCATTGCGAGACCAGTCCGAAGACTGGTCGTGGCAATCCCCTGGTTGAAAGGAACCAGGTAGCGATTACCACCATAAATCGCAACGACTCCCACTTCTGTAGGGCAATTGTCGGTACATTTTCCCTCTAACCGGGGGATTGCCACACCAGGCTGCGGCCTGGTTCGCAATGACAGGTAATTTGGGACGCATCCCAACAAACTCCCAATTTGTCTTTCCTGTAGTTATTTCCGGAACAGGCCGCCCAGGGCGCTGGTCAGCTTGTCGGCGGTGAGCTTGGCTTTGATGCCGTCTACCAGGGCGTTGATCTGGTCGTCGGGAAGGTCCACGCCTACATATTCCTCAATCACCCCGGCGGGATTGGTCTGAAACTTTTCCAGCAGCTTGTCGTCCGCGCGGAGCTTTGTCACAATCTGTTCGATTTTCTCCTTAATATTGCTCATTCTGCCTCCTCCTTATTTTCCTGGTCCCGGAAGGTGATGGCGCCGGTTTCCGGGTCCATGGCGTCGATGATGGCCAGGGATTCCAGCCGGTAGCCCAGATTCCGGATCCGGTGGCCTCCCTCCTGGAAGCCCTTTTCAATGACGATGCCGCAGCCCACCACGGTGGCCTCGGCGCTGTCCACCAGGGAAATCAGCCCCTGGAGGGCGCAGCCGTTGGCGAGAAAATCGTCGATGATCAGCACCCGGTCATCAGGATTTAAGTATTTCCGGGACACGATAACCAGGTTTTTCCGCTTCTGGGTGAAGGAGTCCACCTCCGCCACATACATGGCCCCGTCCAGATTCACGGACTGGGCCTTCTTGGCGAACACCAGGGGTACCCCGAAGGCCCGGGCCACGGGATAGGCCACGGCGATGCCGGAGGCCTCAATGGTCAGCACCTTGGTGACACCGCAGTCCCGGAACCGGCGGTAAAACTCCTGGCCGATCCGGTCCAGCAGGGCCACATCCACCTGATGGTTGAGAAAGCTGTCCACCTTCAGCACATTTCCGCCCTTCACCACGGCGTCCCGGGCGATGCGTTCTTCCAGAAAATTCATACTTCTGCCTCCTATTGGCTTACATTACCGCGCTTTTGACGGGGCCGATGCTGATAAAGCCCTTTCGCAATGCGTCGATGTCGGAGCCCTCCGGGACACAGGCCTCGGGGTCCAGGGGAATGCTGTGGCCGGTGAGGATCAGGGAGCCGTCGCTCTGGGGCTCCGCAAGGTAGCTGTCGCGGTACATCTGTGTATTGGCGATGGAAACATCCCGGGCGATGCCCTGAAGCTCCCCGGGAGTCACATTGGGGAAGTTCACGTTCCACACCTTGCCGGGGCTAAGGGGCTTTTCCATCAGCTCCCGGGCGATATCCGCCAGGCAGGCCTGGGGCAGATCCAGGGAACAGTGATGGGCATTGGAGAAGGCAATGGCGGGAACCCCGTTCATGACCGCTTCCATGGCGGCACCCAGGGTGCCGGAGTAGGCAATGTCAAAGCCCACGTTGTAGCCGTCGTTGATGCCGGAGAACACATAGTCCGGCTTTTCCTTCAGAAGGTACAGCAGGGCCACCTTCACGCAGTCCGCCGGGGTGCCGCTGACGCTCCAGGCTCCCTCCACCGGGGCGGGGAAATCCGGTATCCCCTCCACCCGCAAGGGGGTTCGGATGCTCAGCCGGTGGGACATGGCGCTGCACTGGCCGGCGGGGGCCACCACCCAGACCTTGCCCAGCTTCGCCGCCTCCCGGGCCAGCAGCGCGATACCCGGGGCGTGGATGGAATCGTCGTTCACAACCAGAATATTCATAGGCAGAATCCTCCTGATGATTTCTATCTCTATCATACCATTTCCGACCCAATCCCACAAGGCTTTTTTGAGAGAAAACATGGGAAACACGCGCAGGGCTGGGAAGGGGAACGGTAAATTGTTGTTTGTGCTTATCGGCTTAAGTCAGCAAGCCGACAAATTGGTGTTT
>JBJEYY010000076.1:0-2763 GCA_051887095.1 Faecousia sp.
GCCACACCAGTCTGCGGACTGGTTCGCAATGACAGGTAATTTGGGACGCATCCCTGCAAACACCAATTTGTCTGTCCGCTGCCCACGCTTTATTTGCGCAGTGCCTTTGCCTGCGCTTCGGTCATGCCGGCCCGCTCCAGCTCCTCCGGGGTGGGGGTGTAGCCCTTCTTGATCAGCGCCGCCAGACGGTTGTAGGCATCGGAGGCCATTTTGTAGCCGTCCAGGTACTGCTGATAGCCCCGCTGGTAGGCCTGATCCGCCTGGGACTGCAGGGCGCTGACCTCCTTGCGGTAGCTGTCCAGGGCGTCCTTGTGGCGGCTGTATTCCTGCTGCCCCTGCTCCCGGGCCAGCTGGTATTGATCCTCCAGGTCGCTGTAGCCCTGCCGGTAGCGCTCCAGGGCCCGGTCATAGAGCTCCGGGATGGCCTGGTTCAGCTTCCCCAGGTAGAGCGCATAGGCCTGCTGCCCGGCGGTCTGGGCGTAGGAGTTGGCGTAGCCCCCGGTCATGGCCTGGGCCCTGCCCATGGTGTCCTCCAGGGCCCGCCGGCCCAGGGCGGTGTACTGGTCACGGTACTGCCGGTACAGGGCGTCCGTGTCAATGTCGTAGCGGAAGTCCTGCCGGTTCTGCAGCCTGTCATAGAGGGCCTGGGCCTGGGCGTCGTATTGCCCCTGGTAGGTGGGTTTCTGCTGCCGGGCCGTTTCCAGGCTCTCGGTCAGCTTCCGGTACTCCGGATCCTCCAGGGGATTGTAGCCCGCGTGATAGCGGGTCGTTGTGTCAGCCATGGGCTTCTCCCTTCTCCAGCCGGGTCAGAATGTAGTTGAGCTGATCCGCCAGCTGGTACAGGTAGTTCTTGATTTCTGTCAGCTGCTGCTGAGGGCTCGTGCCGGTGATGCTGGGATAGCGGATGGGTTCTTCCATTACAGATCGCTTCCTTTCTCCATGATTTTGGTGAGGGAATAGAGCTTGGCTCCGCCGGTCCCCTGGAAGCGCAGCCGCATATGGTCGCACCGGCGAACCCGCAAAGGGATCCGGAAGCTGCGAAGCTCCGTGCCGAATACCCGGCAGAGGCTTTCCCATTCCCCAGAGTCGTCGTACTCGATGAGGCACTCCAGCTCCGATCCCCGCTCCAGGGCCAGGCGCAGATTCAGCCGGGAGATGTACTGCCGCCGGGCCGGGTCCATGCCCAGCTCCCCGGTCTGGGCCATCCAGGAAACCGCTTTCTCCGGCTCCCCGGTGCCCAGAAGTCCCAGGATGTTCCGGCTGCTCCGGTCAATGGCGAACAGCTCCCCGCCCCAGGCGCAGAAGGCGGAGCAGGAGAGGCTGTCCTCCCGGTGCCACAGCTTTTTCCCCCGGTCATAGACGAAGAGGTGGTATGCCCCGGCCTCGTCCTCCATGGAGATGTAATACTTGTCCCCAATGGCCCCCGCCGCGGCATTCCCATAGCGCTCCCTGCCCAGTGCCTGGGAAATCTCCACGGGCAGGGCCCCGTCGTAGGCGCAGACCCCGGTGGGGGATTTGTACATCAGGGTATCCCCCACAACAGCCAGGCTCCGGTGGCAGTTCGCCTGAACTCCCCGGCAGGCCGTGGTCTGAATTCGGAAGGAGGCGGGCTCGCTGCCGTAGATTTTGTGCAGACACCCCTCCCGGAAGAACAGGGGATATCCCAGGTGGGTGGCCGCCCCGGTGAAGGGGCCGTCGCTGCCGCAGCTGGCCCGGTAGCTGTCGGTGGAAAGCCCCTGGAAGCAATTCCAGTTCCGGAAATCGCCCAGCTTGCTGGCATAGATTTCGTTGACGGGCTTTCCCCGGCTGTCCGTGCCGTAGCGGCAGCCCCAGAGCCGGTTTTCGGCCTGGGTGATGAAGTCCATGTCCGGCATCTGACGTCTGAGGGTCAGAGGCTTTGTCTGGGTGAAGTTCCGGGAAAGCATCCCCTTCACGAGGACGAAATCCTCCCCCGCGTCCCCGATCTGGACGCAGCCGTTCAGCCCCGTCTCGTCACAGCCGGAAAGCTCCGCCGTATCCCCCGGGAGAAAGCCCGCCCCGATTCCCGGGGCGGACAGCTTTACAACCGTGTCCGTCACCGGGATCCAGGCATTCTGGGCGGCGGAGTACTGCTTCAGGCTCCCTCCGTCCATCCACAGCACCCCGTTTTCCGGGTCCTCCGGGGCCTGGGTGACCCAGCTCAGGGGCGCATAGTCCCCTCCGCAGAGGGTGAGCTCCGCCCCGGAGACCGTATTGGAAGCCTCGATGGGGCCGAAATCCTCCGGGAAAGCTGTGTTGATGTACATTTTGTCCGGCAGAATGATGACGTAGGCTCCCATGGAGATCAAGTCCTTGGGGCAGCGCGCCGGCTCCACCGAAAGGCCCATGGCGATCCGCCGATCCCCCAGCAGGAAATCCGCCCCGTCCACATAGCACAGCGCCTCCTTGGCGATGAGCCCCTGGGGGGACACGGTTTTCCGGTAGACGCCCCGTTTGCCCCGGGGGGAGAGGACGGGATAGGCGTCCGAGGTCAGGTTTTTCATATCCCGGAATTCTCCGGACTTGATTTTCAGATTCCGGTTGTACCCCCGGAACACCTGCACCGCCTGGGCGGTCACCTCCCGGGGCGGTATGGTAGGATAGCGCATAATAGACCTCCTTGATTGGTTCGCTCGCGGTGCGTAAAAGCGTAAAAATACTGCGCGGCAAATTGGTGTTTGTAGGGATGCGTCCCCAATTACCTGTCATTGCGAACCAGTCCGCAGACTGGTGTGGCAATCCCCC